>JACCSP010000341.1 GCA_013812905.1 Pyrinomonadaceae bacterium | reverse complement strand
GCCCAAGCGTAACCACTGCGAACGTCAAAGCGTCTGTGGGCGTGATACCAAATAACAAGCTCTGAAGTAGACGCGTTAAGGCGAACGCCCCGGCTAATCCAGCGACTACGCCAATCAGAGCGAGTGTCATTCCGTTTCTAACCACCAGTTTCAGAACATCCGCGGCTCGCGCTCCCAGCGCCATGCGAATACCAATTTCCTGCGTCCGTTGTACGACGGCATAAGACATCACACCGTAGATTCCGATTGCCGCCAGCAGCAACGCCAGGCCGGCAAAGATCCCCAACGAAAAGGACGAGAAGCTGTAAAGCGAGACTGAGAGTGAGCGCACCTCTTCCATGGTTCGCACTTCGAACACCGGCTGGTCCTTATCGAGGGACCACACTTGTTGACGCATGTCAGCTGCCAGCGATTGCGGCTCGGCTTTGGTGCGTGCCACCAGGACCATCGAGCTCCAAACATCCTGCGCATGGGGCAGGTAATAGTCGGCTGTGACCGGGGTTTGGAGCTCGTGCTTCACGTCCTGGACCACACCGACAACCTGCATCCAGGGATACTCGGTCAAGGGCCCGTTAAAGCGCACGCGCCTGCCCAGGGGATTAGCGCCCGGCCAGTACCTTTGCGCCATTGCTTCATTGATGATAATGACCAAGGGCGCCCCTGGCTTGTCCTGATCGGTAAACGCGCGGCCGTTCAAGACCTGGATGCCCATGGTGCGGAAATAGTCTGGAGTGCAAGTCCGATAGCGTCCGACAAACTCCTGACCGGGCGGCGGATCCGGAATGCCTTCAACCAGAAAGCTATTTGATGAATTGCTGCCGCCAAGAGGCAAATAATTAACAGCTGCCGCTGACTCCACCCCGGGCAAGGACTGCACGCGACGCACCAGTTCCTGATAGAAAGCGGCGCGCTGGGTCTCCTCCTTGTATTTCGCAACCGGCACCGTGAGTCTCATAGTCATCACATTTTCCGGATTAAACCCCGGTTGCGTTTTCAGCAGCGCCAAAAAAGTGCGCATCAGCAGTCCCGCGCTTACCAGCAACATCAGCGAGAGCGCAACTTCTGAGATCACCAGCAGACTGCGCAGGCGATGCGAGCCTGATGAGGTTTGCCGCCCGCCTTCTTTCAGCGTTGCGTTAAGGTCCGTTCTGGAGATCTGCCAGGCGGGTGCGAGTCCAAACACTAATCCGCTGAAAACAGAGAGGACCAGATTGAAACCAAGTACCGGCAGACTGATACCCAGGCGATCCCACCCGGGCGCGAATTTCGCGGCGTCCCCTGGATTAAAGGTCCGGAGCAGATCGACACCCCAGACGGCGATCAGAACTCCCAGAGAGCCTCCAATCAGCGAGAGGATTAAGCTTTCGGTGAGCAGTTGACGAATAAGACGCCAGCGACTTGCTCCCAGAGCGGCCCGCAACGCCATCTCTTTTTGGCGACCCGCCGCGCGCGCGAGCATTAGGTTCGCGACATTCGCGCAGACAATAAGCAAGACAAAGCCCACTGCGGCCATCAGCACCAATATCGCGGTCTGGTAGAGCCGCACCGTGTCGGCGACTATTGGATAAACAACGATGCCGCGGCCGGTGTTCGAGCCGGGGTATTGTTGCTCGAGCCGTTGAGCAATGGTGCCCAGTTCAACCTGGGCTGACTGCAGGGAGACACCACTCTTCAGTCGCCCGACGGCAAGGTAGCTATGGTTCGTGCGATTTGTGGCGAGCTCTGGAGTAATGGTCAACGGTGCGAGTATTTCGGCGCCTGGAGGGAAGTTGAAGTCAGGCGGAAGCACTCCGATGATTGTGCGCGTCACCCCGTTCAACGCAATTGTCTTGCTTGTAATATTGGGATCTCCGGCAAAGCGTCGTTGCCATAAACCATGTGTGAGAATGGCTACGGCATCTTTTCCCGGCTGATCTTCTTGCGCAGCGAATCCACGGCCAATCGCAGGCTTCATTCCGACCACATCAAAGAAATTCGCCGAGACCAAGAATCCCTGTACGCGCTCGGGCGGATCAATGCCGGTGAGGTTAGTGCTCCACCAACGATAGAGGCCAATGTGCTCAAATGAATTGGTCTGTGAGCGCCAGTCGAGGTAGTTCGCCAGGGCTACTTCGTTTCGCTCCATTCCCTGACTCGGCTGCTTCTCCCATATGGCCACGAGGCGATCGAGATCATTAAAGGGCAGCGGCTTGATGAGCAGTGAGTTGACGACGCTGAAGATGGCGCTGTTGGCCCCAATGCCGATGGCCAAGGTGATAATAGCGATGATCGTGAGCGTCGGACGTTTTAAGAGAGAGCGAGCCGAAAAGCGCAGGTCCCTGAGCAGTGAATCCATCGGAGGTTCTCCCGGAGCCCGTGATTGAAGCTGTCGTTCGAAAACCAACCTATTAAAACGTGAAAGTCTCTTATAAGAGCCAGGCAACGGCGTCGATAACGTCAGGGCGCAGCGCTGCCAAGTCAACACGTTTCAATTCAATCAAAAACAGAACAAGGCGCAGAGAACAAGATCTTGAGCAATTCTTTTCTGCTTCAGTCGCACGATTCGTTTGGCCGAGGGCCGTATTAGTCTCGAAGTGCGTTACCAGGACGACCGTTGTGCTTCAAATCCTTCAGACATTCCACGCGTACTATCCAAGGTTGGATATTTTCGTGTTCATCAACTTCATAAAACTCCGACTCAGGCTACTGCTGATTTAACAATCCAGCCGTCTTCGAGGCGCACAATCCGGTTGCCATAAGCGGCGTTAACCTCGGAGTGCGTCACCTGTACGATAGTGGTCCCTTCGTCATTCAGTTTTCTGAACATCTCCATGATCTCCTTGCCCTGGCTCGAATGGAGATTTCCGGTGGGCTCGTCGGCGAGGATGATGCGCGGGTTTGCGACCACCGCACGCGCGATACCCACGAGTTGTTGCTGACCGCCCGAGAGCTGGCTGGGGAATAGATCCTTCTTGCCGACAATCTGAAAGCGATCCAGCGTGTGGCAAACAATGGACTGGCGGTCCTTTTTGCCTACGTCGCGGTAGGACAGGGGCAGTTCGAGATTCTCGAACACCGTTTGATCGTCCAGCAGGTGATAACTCTGAAACACAAATCCGATGTTGCTGTTGCGGAGTTGCGCGCGCTTCTTGTGGTCCAGCTTATGCACGGCGACCTCATCAAAGTAGTATTCGCCACCCCACGACTGGTCATGCATTCCCAAAATGTGCAGCAGGGTCGACTTGCCTGCGCCACTCGGCCCCATGATGGAGACGAACTCGCCCGGTTTTATGTCCAGATCGATCCGGCGCAGAACGTACGTCTTGGTAGCGCCCTGGGCGAAGTATTTTTCGATGTTGCGCAGGCCAATCATGCAATCGCTCCGAATCCGCTCTCTTTTAGTTCTCGCTTTGCATCTTCAATTTCGCGCCGATTCGCTCCGGCTTCTTCTTCGACAATGAGCCCGTCAAAGAGATGGACGATACGATCAGCGTGCTGGGCGTAGCGTGGATCGTGCGTGACCATACAGATGGTCGCGCCGCCCCGATGCAACTCTCGCATTAGTTCCATCACCGCTTCGCCATTAGTTGAATCCAGGTTTCCGGTAGGCTCGTCAGCGAGCAGGATGCTGGGTTGGCCGCCGACCGCGCGTGCCACCGCAACACGCTGTTGCTGACCGCCCGAGAGCTGGCTGGGAAGGTGTTTGGCCCGATGGGCCATGCCCACGCGTTCCAGGGATTCGGTTACGCGCTGCTTGCGGTCAGCCGAGTTCATGCCGCGATAGGTCAGGGGCAGCTCGACGTTTTCATAGACCGTGAGATCGCCGATCAGATTAAAGCTCTGAAAGATGAAACCCACTTCGCGATT
>JACCSP010000311.1 GCA_013812905.1 Pyrinomonadaceae bacterium | reverse complement strand
AGATGGTGGCCAAAGAGTACAAGAAACTCGAAGGAACCGAGGCCAAACAGATGCTCAAGCTAATGGAAGCTCTGGAAGACCACGACGACGTCCAAAAGGTTTCGGCTAATTTTGATATTAGCGAAGCAGACATGGCCGCGGCGTAGGGTGAGTGCCCACTACGCGAAGTCAAAAAATATCTTTCATTTCCATTTGTCATTTTCCATTTGTCATTTCGGCCTTAGCACCAATCGAACGTCAGGTACTCTTATGTCCGGACCAAGAAGCGATAGAGCGCCCAACTAAAAATGACAAATGAGAAATCATGAGAAAATGAGTTTTGTACGACCCCGCCCTCAGCCTGATCTGCCCTGACTAGTCCGGCTTCTTCCGCATCCGCGCCGCCCCTTCCGGCACCGGATCCGTCTTTGCCTCGTACTTCTCTTTTTCGCGGGCGCTGGGATTTTGCTGCTTGCGGGCCTCTACACTGTCCCGCATCCGCTGATTCTTTTTAGCTTTGTTCTGGCCGTCCTTCTTCCGGCGATTTTTGTCTGACATTGGGTCCTCCGTAGTATTTATCCGTACTCAAGTAAACATTTAAGAGGATGACATGAAGCAGCCCTAGGCCGGTCGACGCGGAAAGGAAAGCCCTAACCCTTCAGGGTCAGCGCTAACTCCCTCTCAGCGGCGTGCGCCGCTGGGGACCTCGGTTGCTCAACGTTTCCGTGTTCACTTCCTCGCACTGTCTTACTCCGCGCCATCGACCTCCGGGAGATCGCTGTTAGCTGGGCCCTGAATGACATGACCGTAAGCGTCGTAACGCGAACCGTGGCAGGGACAGTCCCACGTACTCTCCAAGGTATTCCAGCCGACAACGCAACCGAGATGGCGACAGATAGCTGAGCGCTCGTGGACAGTTCCGGCGTCGTCCTTATAAACCGCTACCTTCGTTAGGCCGCGGCGCATGACCGCTCCTCGTCCAGACTCAATCTCTGTAACCGAATCTACCTCGCCGGGCGTAACTAGGCCGGTGAATTCCATGGCCACGTTCAAGTTTTCGCGGGCGAATTCAGGCATCGCTCTCAGAGTTTTGCGAGAGGGCTCATACAAGTCGGCCCACTCATTTTCGCGCTCCATAATCAAATCAGTAATGAGAATGCCCGCAATCGTTCCGTGCGTCATCCCGTTTCCTGAATCGCCTGTGGCTATGAAAACATTGGGTTCATCGAGAGGATTGCGACCGATGAAAGCCAGCCCGTCGATCGGCTCGAGCACTTCGCCTGACCAGCGATACTCAATGCTTTCGATCATGGGAAACCGCTTACCCGTCCAGCGTTCGAGAATCCCGAATCGCCGATTGGCGTCGTCTTCCTGACCGGTCTTGTGATCTTCCCCGCCGACAATCAGCACGTCATAAGCGCTTGCCCCCGTCCCGATAGTTTCAATTCGCAGGTAGTGGTATGGATCAGGTGTGTCCCAGTAAAGCGCCCGGTTAACCGACCCTCGTGGTACTCGGGCGCCGATTACATAAGTTTGATAAGCCGCTTGTTTTGTGTGAATGGCGACGAGATCGTTCACGGGCGAGTTTGTCGCGACAACGACCGCATCTGCCGTGACCACAGGTCCTCCGCTCGTTTCGACGATTGCACGGTCGCCTTCTATTTTGCTCGCGTGTGTTTGAGTGTGAATGTTGCCGCCACTTTTCTTGATGGCTTGGGCCAAGCCGGCGAGGTATTTGAGCGGATGAAACTGGGCCTGGCGTGGAAAGCGCAGGGCCGCCCCAGTGTCATAGCTATCAATGGGTGCGCGCTCAACTTTTTCGAGTCTTAATCCCGCCCGGAGCGCGGCCTCTAATTCATCATCCAGAATCTTCTTCGCATCGCCGGGAGGAACAAACAGATAGCCGTCCAGCCGCTCAAACTCGCAATCGATCATTTCATTTTTGACGATAGCTTCCACGCGATCAATTGCCGCTGTGTGACTCTCCGCCGCCAGTCGAGCGCCTTTCTCCCCGTGAAGACGTTCAAGATCGAAGTAGCGATCGTCGAGCGCGTTGACCAGGTGGGCCGTCGTTCGTCCTGTCATGCCGCCGCCAACGGGTCCATCGTCCAGGACGATGACAGACTTTCCCTCTTTAGAGAGAAGATAAGCCGTCGTCATTCCCGCAATGCCTGCGCCTATAATGCATACGTCGGTTCGGGCGTTCTCAGTTAGCGGAGACTCTTCCAGTAGCGGCCCGGTGTCCATCCAGACTGAGACCGTTTGTTTCGTATCGGCGTCCATTATATTGTCCTTTGGGTTAATCGTTGATTCGGGTCTTGGTTTTCATTCCGGCCGCTTCCTCTGAGGGCGACATACGCAAGCCCGGCACCCGCGAGCAACAGTCCTCCAGCAATCAGTGGATGCAGGGATGCTTTCGTATACAAGCTGCTTTCCGCCACGTGTCCTTTGTACCCTCCTCGCTCGGCATACGGACCTGAGGGCTGGTACAGAGCATTCTCCTGACGATTCGTGGCTGGCCTATCGGACTCCTGTAGATCAAACATGGTCAGTTCCATCACCTTGTCCGTTATTTGAGGTGCGTAGTGCCCGGCTGCAGAAATCCCTTTCCCACCGCCGCCCACAAAGACATCGCGCTCCGGATTTTCAGCACAGTACAAGATCGCTTCAGCGACAACTTCTGGTGCATACACCGGCGGGGGATTCTGTGGCTCTACTGGCAAATAATTCTTCGCATGGTCTTTGTAAGGAGTGTCGATCGCGGCCGGCTTGATGAGGGTCACAGAGATGGGAATCTCTTCGTGCTCAAGTTCCATGCGCAACGCATCAGTGAAACCTTTAACTGCATGTTTCGACGCGCAATAAGCGCCCTGCACAGGAATCGCCCGGTCCGACAAAGCACTGCCGATATTGATCAGCGCTCCGCCTCGTAGCCTTAGGTGCTCGACCGCAACGAGTGAACCATGAACAACGCCCCAATAGTTAGTTTCGAAGAGACGTCTGTGGTCTGCTAGCGAAACGTCCGTCAGATTTCCATAAATAGAAACGCCGGCATTGTTAACCCAAGTATCAAAACCTCCAAAACGCTGCCTGGCCGTAGCTGCGATCTTACGTACATCCTCTTCGTTCCCGACGTCGGACACGGCATGTACGGCCTCGCCACCCGCGGCGTTAACTTCCTCTGCAAGAAATTTTAGCGCCCCCTCGTTGCGCGAAGCTAATACCAGACGCGCGCGCTTTGCTGCTGCTTTTCTCGCGGTAACGAGGCCGATTCCACTCGTGGCGCCAGTGATTACGATCACCTGTGTGTCGATAGGTCTAAGTTTTAGTTTCATATTCTTTCCTATAGAATTACGGTTCGTTACTGGCTGTAGATTCGCGGACATGTAGTCTTCCGGTACAAAGGATCCTCCGCGTGTCCTACTTTAGGCACTCAAAAGGCTGGATTTGCGATATTAACTGTCTTTGAGATCGAGTTAGCAAAGAAGATGCCGGGAAATCCGTCCCCGCAAAAAAACTTGCGGTTGTGTCTCAGCACTTCCACGGAGAAGTTATGAGTTTACCTATCAAACCGCCTTTCCCTCCCATGGAAGCCCTGCTGGTTAAGGAGATCCCTACCGGCAATAATTGGCAGTACGAACCCAAGTGGGACGGTTTCCGCTGCATTGCCTTCCGAGACGGCAAAACTGTGGAGCTCCAGTCGAAATCTGGGCAATCCCTAGGGCGTTACTTCCCGGAAATTGTCGAAGCCGTAATGAAGATTAAGGCTACACGTTTCGTAATCGATGGTGAGCTGATAATCACGGTCAAAGGAGAACCCTCCTTTGACGACTTGCTGCAGAGAATCCACCCGGCAGCGAGCCGGGTCACAAAGCTCTCACTCGCGACCCCCGCGCGACTGATTGTTTTTGATCTGTTAATCGACGAAACCGGGAAAGCGATATTCGAGGAACCGCTGGTGAAGCGGCGCCAAAAGCTTGAGCGTTTCGCGAAGAAGTATTTTGCCGAAAACTCCGCGATCGAACTCTCACCCCAAACCTTCGACGCCTCCTTGGCTTTTAAGTGGCTTTCTGATTCCAGTGTCAAGCTCGACGGGGTTATCGCGAAGAAACTTGATTTCCCTTACCGATCGGGGGAGCGCGACGGCATGCAGAAAGTTAAGAAACTGCGGACGGCTGATTGCGTTGTCGGCGGCTTTCGCTATGCCTCAATTGGTAAAGTTGTGGGATCGCTACTCCTGGGATTGTATGACGAAGAAGGTTTGCTTAATCACGTTGGTTTTACATCGAGCTTTAGTGAGGCAGATAAGAAAGAGCTAACCAAGAAGTTGGAACCCCTGATTAAGCCGCCCGGCTTCACTGGCAATAAACCCGGAGGACCCAGTCGTTGGAGCACGAAGAAGACAAGTGAATGGGAGCCACTAGCGACAAAGCTAGTAGCTGAAGTTCAGTATGACCACTTCACCGGCGGGCGTTTCCGTCACGGAACCCGGTTTCTTTGCTGGCGGCCAGATAAGAAGCCGAAACATTGCAGCTTCGATCAATTGAAGTAAACGGTTCTGACCGGGTGAATGTCCACCCACCTGACAGCCCGTTTGGTGGCTTCCCACGCCCGGGACTTCAAGCAAAACCTGCGGTAATTCCCGCTAAATTCTGCACGCTAACGAGTCACAGGTGACCAGACTAGGACGATCTGCTACCTCGAAAGAGCATTTATCGTGGCTGTGGGCTTGCTTATTCGTCTGGTACGCAGGTTGATTAGACACCTTTTACGGACGAGCAGCCGAAAAATCATGAGGAGTAGGATTCGCACGCTCCAAGGGTCCCCACCCTTATAAACGGTGCCGAATTCTCGGCGACAATGGACTTAAGGAAAAGACGCTCAGCACACGCCAGTCTCTTTGGCACGGGTGCGTTGGTGGGACCCTTCAGTTGTTCCGTGGTAGTAGCTCATCCAAATGACGAGATTGTTGGCGCTGGGGGCTTGATCTCCAAATTGAGTGACGTAACCATTATTCACATCACCGACGGAGCGCCAAACAACAGGCAAATTGTCTATGAAGCCGGTTTCAAAGGTCGCGCGGACTATGCTCAAGCCCGCCGGAGAGAATGCATTTCGGCCTTGGCGTTTGCTAACATACCGGCAGACCGTATCCTCGCGCTCGACGTTGTTAACCATCAAGCGCCACACTGCTTGATCGACTTGGCAAAAAGACTTACGACCTTACTGCAACGGTCCGCCCCGGACATCGTACTGACTCATCCTTATGAAGGTGGACACCCCGATCACGATGCAGCAGCCTTTGCCACGAATGCCGCGATGCGTTTATTGAATCGCCATGGATTTAAGCCGCCCATACTTTTTGAAATGGCCTTGCATCCAGCGAGAGACGGGGAAAAGAGAGTGCTTGATTTCCTTCCCAGCTCGGGTCGCGAGACAACAACCTTTCTGCTCGACGAGGAAGCTCAGGAAGTCAAACGCCGCATGTATGAGTGCTTGGCAATCCAGCGAGAAGCAGCAAAAGAGAATCCACTCGGCCCGGAAAGGTTTCGACGACCGCCGCCTTATGACTTTACTCTGCCGCCGCAGCATGGAAAATTAAACTACGAGAACTTTGACGAGGAATTTACGGGGCAAGAGTGGCAATTATTAGCGCGCAAAGCCTGGATTGATCTTTTCCCCGAAGAAAGGGTGGGACACTAGACTCGAGATCTGGTTGCAGTCTCGTCAGAGTCGTTCAGAAGCAAATCTTCCTTTATCAACGCTTTGTTGATTGCGAATGCGGCTTCCGCTCCTTCCGCGGCAGCGACAATCGCCAGTTGCACGGCTCGCGAAGCGTCTCCAGCCACAAACAGACCGGGCACATTGGTCATCTCATACTCCCCAGTACGGACTGCGCCGCGGTCCGTAAATTCGCAGCCGAGTCTCGCTGCCAAGTCGCAACGCTGATCCTGACCTGTATTGAAGAACATACCCCGGCGCGGAAGCACATCGCCATTGTCAAAGACAATACTGTCGAGCTGTCCGTCAGAACCTTCGAGGCGGGCAATACGTTCCTCGCGCACTGGAATGTTGAGCCCGTCGAGTTGTTTGCGGTCGGAGGCTGAAAGTGTCGCCGGCCCATCGGTGCAGATAATTAGATCCCTGCTCCATCCGGTAAGCTCCAGAGCCAGGCCCGCACCCTGGTCTTCGCGTCCGTAAATCGCAATAGGCTTATCGCGCAGCTCCCAACCGTCGCAGTAAGGACAGTGAAAGACGCTCTGACCATACAGTGGCTTCAACCCTTCGATATCGGGAAGCTCATCGACCACCCCGGTAGCAATTAAGAGCTTCCGCGAAGAAACGACATCATTGTTGACAGTGATTTCGAATCCGTTATCGACCCTGCGGGCCTCCGTGACTTCGTCGGAACGCATGTGAACTGTCGTGTAGGGGCGCAACTGTTCACGTCCAATGCGCAGCAGGTCGGCCGGCTCAATACCGTCACGAGTAAGATACCCGTGTAGGGCGTGCGATGCTTTGTTGCGCGGCTTCCCCGCGTCACAGACGAGAACGCTTCGGCGGCAGCGTCCCAGGATAAGTGCCGCGCTGAGACCAGCCGGTCCGCCACCGACGATAATTACGTCAAACATAGGGTCCATAACTCTCCTTCGGATCTGTGTCGACCTTAATAAATGCTGAGATTACCACAATGCACCCGCTCCCAATTTTCTAAGTGGAAGTCTAATTCGAGTGCGGTAGAGACCCGTACTACCGCTTTTGTTCCCATAAGCTCTCTGACATCCACCCGATCCTGATCGAGCCAGACATGCAAGACAAAAGCATCGATAAAAAGAAGATCGCCCTGTAGTATACTGCCGACCGTTCGACAATAGTCAGAGTTCAACCTTCAGGTTCGGCTTTGGCGCAAGGCAAGCCGAGGGCTCGAACTCCAGACGTAAGTACCTTTTGCTAAAGATGCGCGTTCTAGGGATTGATCCAGGCAGTGATACTACCGGTTGGGGCGTCATCGAAGGAGACGGCCGGCATTACCGTCTGCTCGAATATGGCGCAATTCGATCTTCACCTCGCCAAAAGTTTTCAACCCGCCTGTTGCAAATCTCTAATGGAATTGAAGAGGTTATTTCACGTCACCGCCCTGAGTCTTGCGCCATTGAAGACACGTTTCTGGCCACAAATGTGAAGGTCACTATGAAGCTCGGTCAAGTCCGTGGGGTGGCGATGTTGGCAGCCGAACGAGCTGCGTTGGAGACTTACGAGTACTCGCCGCGTCTCGTCAAACAGACGGTCGTGGGTTACGGCAACGCGCAAAAGCATCAAGTGCAGGAGATGGTTCGCGTGCTGCTCTCGTTAAAAATGGCGCCGGAGCCGCAAGACGCTGCCGACGCTCTCGCCGTGGCGATTTGTCATTTTCATCATGCGGGTTTGACTCAACGCATTATCGCCGCAGAAGCACGAGTGAAACTCGCTGCTTTGGCCGCAACTCACCGGCGCGTCTCTCGGTAACGGCGGTCCCCAGCGCGGCAGGCGCGCTGAAGCGCTTAAGACAAGTGCCCGAAGTCTTCTAGTAAACCTCACCCTTGGCTAAGGAGGCAAGATCATGAACACCTGTTCCTCACATCCCAGGGCTGCTTCGATCATTCTGACCACAGTTAGTCTCGTACCCATTCTCTGTTCCTCGGGCAACGCTCAGGGACAAGGTCCCGGGTGGGGCGCTGGTATTGTGGTCGACGAAAGGCTCTCGGTACTGCGCGCCTCGCCGGATCTCTCAGGCAAATTGCTGCGTCGAATCGGCCGGGGCCGAGCTGTTAGCATCACCGGTCGGATTCGCAGTCGTGACGGAGTACTCTTTTATTCCGTTAAGGTCACCAGACGCACCCGCGGCTGGCTGCAAAAGGACGCCCTTATCCTCCCGCGGCGCGCAGGTGAGGATGCACGCTTGCTGCGCCTCCTAAATGCTTCTGCGGACTTCGATCGCGTGGCGCGCGCCCGGATTTTTCTCAATGCATTTCCCCGCTCTCCTTTGCGCCCCGGTGTGCTTCTGCTATTTGGAGACGCGGCTGAACAGGCCGCCATTGGGCTTTCGCATGACGCGTCGCGAAGACTTAGCGCCGACGAGATGCAGGCCAACGATGCGCCCTCCTTTAGTTACTTCCTGAACTATAGCGGAATCGATCGCTACAACCGACAGGGTGTCAGGTTTGCTTTTGACCGCCAGCAGCGGAAGTTTCATTACGACGGCGCGAGTTGGCGGGAAATCATTCGGCGTTATCCACGCAGCCCCGAAGCTATTGAAGCGCGTCAGCGATTGAAATCGCTATCTGTCGTCCTCACTCGATGATGCAGCAGTGAAGTTGCTACATTTTGTCCTAAACTACCTAGCAGGCGAAGCAGGATGCGAGTAGAATTGTTCGGCTTTCAGCTTTACTGAACCTGTTCGAGGTCTCCTGCGTACGCCTGCAACCTAGATGAAGCGCTGCCCACGGTGTAACCATGTCGAGACAGACCATGCGCTCACCTTCTGCCGCGCCGACGGTACTCTTCTCATCCGTGAAAGTGGCACTGTGAGCGAAGGCGCGGGAACGTTGAAGTTCAGTTCTCCGCCAGTATTGCCGCCAGTATTGAATGAGACGACTACGCGCATCCTGCCGCAAGCAGGTGCGGGAGCGGCAACGGATGACGGTCTGAGTAAAAGCACCGCGCCCACAACCGTGCTAGACGCGCAACGCGCTTCGGGCGGGACGCGGGAGTTGGGCGAGACGAAACCTCACAAGGTGATCGTAATCGCATCCGCCGCGATT
>JACCSP010000300.1 GCA_013812905.1 Pyrinomonadaceae bacterium | reverse complement strand
CTATCAAGAAGCACCATCGCCATCGTGACGGCAGGCGGGGTTCACCTCAATGAGCAAGAGCCTTTCAACATAGCCGACGAGTTGGGCGACCTGACTTATCGGATCATTCCTGAGGACGTAAATTCTTCCCAGCTCCAGGTCACCCATCATCATTATGACCACACTGACGCTGACGAAGACATCAACGTCGTATTCCCGATTGACGTGCTGCGAGACCTACAAGCCGAGGGGTTTATTGAAGGCATTGCGAAAAAGCACGTAGGCTATATGGGCTATACCATGCAGCTCAAGGCCATGTACGAAGGCACCGCCCGAGAGATTGCCAACGAGATCGATAAAGGTTCTCGAGCTGATGCGGTGATTCTGACCGGGGGTTGACCAAACGTTTGCCACCGCACGGTCGTAGCGGTCCAACGAGAGATTGAGATGAAAGGAATATCAACCGTCTTGATTACCGTAAGTCCGGAAGTTTCGGCCCAGATGCGGCCACCGCGAGCCCTATATCCAAAGGGGTTTAAGATTGGCAATAGTATGGGCGGTCCGGGCATGCGCGAGCTGCAAAGTCAGGTTCTGCGAGACGCTCTTACGCTGCTGGGCCAGGACACGAGGCCAGGCCAAATTATCACGCGTGAGTATCCGGCTTATGGGGAATACCACGAACCGCCTCGCGTAAAAAATTAAATACCACACTCATGTACAAGACTATTGGAATCCTAACTGGTGGAGGTGACGCTCCGGGTCTGAATGCCGTGATTCGTGCCGTGGTGAAAACCGCCACCGGGCAGTTCGGCATGAGAGTCATTGGTGTTGAGGATGGCTTTGAAGGGTTATTGGGCGAAACAAGGACTCGTCAGCTCTCCCAGGCAGACGTGCGAGGATTATTGCCGCGCGGAGGAACCATTCTGGGTACTCGCAATCGCGGAAGGTTCGTAGAACATACGGCAGGAGGTTTGGCCGCCACCTCGAAGGAGGTCTATGACGAGGCGGTAAATAACCTCTCTCGGCTGAATCTTGACGCGCTGGTTGTTCTGGGTGGTGAAGGCACTTTAACGATTGCCGCTGAGTTTGATCGAATCGGCGTTCCAGTAGTTGGCGTTCCCAAAACAATCGACAACGATCTGGCATGCACCGAACTGACGTTTGGTTTTGTGACGGCTCTGGACATTGCCACGGAAGCGTTGGATCGACTGCACACCACAGCTGAATCGCACGACCGCGTCATGATTCTGGAAGTCATGGGAAGAAACGCCGGCTGGATTGCCCTGCATTCGGGTATTGCGGGGGGCGCGGATGTAATCCTAATTCCGGAGCTGCCTTTCTCAATGGAGTCAGTGGCCCATAAGGTTCGGGCGCGCGATCAGGGTGGATCAAATTTCAGCATCATCGTCGCTGCGGAGGGAGCCGTAGAGGCTGGACACGAGCAGATCTTTCAGGATAGCGGGGATAAGGAACGTGCGCCGCGACTGGGTGGAATAGCGCAATACTGCAGAACTCAACTGGAGGCGGTAACTGGCAAGGAGACTCGCTGTGTTGTGCTGGGTCACTTGCAGCGGGGTGGCAGACCGAATGCGTTCGATCGAATGTTGGCCACCACCTATGGCGCTCATTCAGTCCGGGCACTGGCCGAAGGAAAATGCGGCACCATGGTTGCTCTTCAGGCAGGTGACGTCATCACTGTTCCCATCTCTGAGGCGGTGGCAAATGTGAAAACCGTACCGCCCGATGGTCAGATGATAAGAACGGCGCGGGACACGGGGATTTCATTCGGCGCGCTGGACGAGGGCAAATACCAGATTTCGCTCTAGCTTAGTTCGGCGTAACTAATCCCAATGGTGGGGGGCGGAGAAAGCGAGTTCTAGTTGGCAGATATAAAAGACAAACTTCAATCGGAATTAGACGATCTGGAGTCAGAATTACGCGTGCACCTTCCCAAGGAGATTAAGCGCGCACTTGAGTTTGGCGATTTGCGCGAGAACTCGGAGTATCGCGCTGCGCTTGACCGCCAAAACATGGTCAAGGCCCGCATCGTAGAATTGCGCCAGCGAATAAGCGAAATTGCTTCAATTGATATCAATCGCGTGCCGCGAGACAAAGCATCCTATGGCTCGACGCTGGTCCTTTTCGACTCCGAACGCGATGAAGAGGTAACTTACCGGCTGGTGACTCCTGAAGAAAGCGACCCGCAGCAAGGGCTCATCTCCACAACCTCGCCGGTGGGTAAAAGTCTAATGGGTAAAATTGAAGGTGACGAAGTTGTAGTCCGGACGCCCGCCGGCGCCCGCACCTTCGAAATCAGACAGATGTCTACTCTCCACGACGAGATCGAAAATAAGCCTTTGACGTGATACCGGAGGCCACTGCGCGAGGACTGGATCCAGCAGTTCCACTGCTCCGGGTACATGCTTGGGGGGTAGTAAAATCTTGATGAGAGTTGACTGTTTGTGGAATTCGCCGCTTATCTCCATTGGGCTGTCAAGTTAGGTGTGATTTGGGCATAATGACTTTCAGGAGACACCAGTAGGTATGTTTGTGGACGGTATTGGCCGGGGCGCGCAAAGGATTATCGACGCAATGGTGCG
>JACCSP010000273.1 GCA_013812905.1 Pyrinomonadaceae bacterium | reverse complement strand
CACCTAGCTCGTGTTCATTATCACCTCTACTACCGCGTCGCGTCGGAGCCGGCGATAGAAGTGCTTGCCTTGTGGCACACGAGTCGTGAGGCCCCTCCGGAACTGTAGCTGCTCACTATTAAGAAATGCGGCGATCATGACCTCGCTCTCTTGTGGTGTGGGCACTGCGCGATTACATAAGACCGAATATCGTTGACGATTCAGAGGTCAGCCTTTACGATTCCTCTTCTTCTAACCAAATGAATTCCGGAGCCAACACATGTCGCAATCTTACGAGACACTTCTGCTTGACCGCCGCGAGCGTGTAGCGCTAATCACAATCAACCGGCCCGACAAGCGAAATGCATTGAACATCAAAACTCGCGAAGAAGGAGCCGCGTTGCTCGAAGCGCTGCGTAATGACGACTCGGTCGGCGTTGTAGTCATCACCGGCGCCGGCGATAAGGCGTTTATTGCCGGAGCCGATATTGCCGAATTCGCCGAGCGTACAGCCATATCGCAACGGGATGTGATGACCGCTCGCTCACTATTCACCGCATTTGATACTTTTCCGAAACCGGTGATCGCAATGATCAATGGATATTGTCTCGGGGGCGGGTGTGAGCTGGCTTTGGCTTGCGATATCAGGGTAGCAAGTGAGAATGCTTCATTCGGCCAACCCGAAATCAATCTCGGTATTATTCCCGGTGGTGGAGGCACTCAACGCCTGACACGCCTGGTGGGCGAAGGCAAAGCGATGGAGTTAATTCTCACCGGCGATATTATCGACGCCAGAACTGCGTTCGCTATCGGATTAGTCAATCATGTTTTTCCTGCGGATCAGCTTGAAGCCAATACCATGGAAATGGCTAAGCGCATCGCGGAGAAGGGCCCAATCGCCCTGAAGCTGGCCAAGGAAGCAGTGAAGCTTGCTTCGCGCTCGTTGCTGGATGAGGGTCTGCGCCGGGAAGTTGATCTCTTTGCCTTATGCTTCTCCAGTGAAGACAAGGATGAAGGTGTGAAAGCGTTTCTGGAAAAGCGGAAACCACAGTTCACAGGAAGATAGTTTCGATCCCTTGTTTCGTGTTTCAAGAATTGCGCATTAGTTGAGAATCATCGGCATCATTTTCGGCATCTTGGTCGCCGCCATTGGTGGCGTGGTGGCTTACCGCGCCCTGTTTCTGGATCCGAGCTCAGCAGTGATTGTTACTGAGACTGAAGTGCGTGAACTCCCGAATACCTTTCGAGTGGTTGGGGGAATTGCACTGCTCGCTATCGGAGCCACTGTAGCCTTCCTCTCTTTACGCAGACGGAACCCGTAGACGGCGGAGACTTGAAGTCTTCAAAGCGGCAATCGCAAGTCAAAAATCTAAAACGCCAAGGCCTGCTTGACCGTTTCTTCCACGCTACGTTACTCTCAACTTCTTAAACTGATACAGAAGCTTTGGAGAGCTTCAGCAGTTTTAGGGGCCGTAGCTCAGCTGGGAGAGCGCATGACTGGCAGTCATGAGGTCAGGGGTTCGATCCCCCTCGGCTCCACCAATACTAGCAATAACTTAGCGCATCCACTGCGGATGCCCTTTCTGTTTGTGCGCATTTAGTGTGCTAACTCTCAAAAGGCCACAATTCCAACCCTTAAGAATACGCTCGATCACGAGGAATAGTTGAACTCTAGACTTCTTATCGCTTTAAGTCCGCGGTCCAGTTGAACACAACGCTGATCGGTGAAGGCTTTTCTTCCTCGTCTTGCGTGATGACGAGAAAACGCTGGCCGTCGGCGGTGACGTCGTAGTTACGCCTGAAACCCACCCCGGAAATGCGCGTCTCGAAAAGTTCTCGAGGGACACTGACCTCGAAGGTGGAACTGGCTTTCACATTCACCGCCATCAGCTTTCTGCTCGGCGTGATGTAAATTAGTTCTGTCCCTCCCAGCCAAAGCGGATGATGCCCTCCGTCAGTTGAGATCTTCCACTTGCCGCCGGATGCGGGGAAGCTCTGTACATAGACCTCAAACTTCCCGGATTCATCCGACACGTAAGCGATCCATTTCCCGTTCGGAGATAGTTGGGCCGACTGTTCGTTGAACTCCGTCTGAGGAAGAGGAAACGGCTTTCCATCCCCAAAGAGCGGCAATACCCAGATGTGAAAGTGTTGTTTCAGATCGCGCTCTTCATAGATGATAAGCCGACCATCCGCAGACCAATCGTTCGTAATCTTTAGATTGCTCGATTTGAGAAGCACTTCCTCGTTTTCGATGCCGCTCGCTGGCTTTATATAGAGTTCGTATTGGCCGTCCCGGTTTGAACTGAAGGCGATGCGATTCCCATCGGGAGACCAGACAGGCGCAGAATCAAATGCAGGATTGGTGGTGAACCTCGAGCCAGTGCCGCGCGCTAACTCAAACAACCAGATGTCTGTAGAGGTTGCCTGCGAATCCCACTGCTCCAAAGCGACGCGCTTTTCATCGGGCGAGAGCTGCGTAGCGCGATAATCGCCGATTGTGCCAATAGTGCCTAGCTGGTTGCCTCTTCGATCAAACCAGGTCGGCTGATTCCTATTAGAGAAGGTGCCACTGCGGTAGATCAATATGCCATTGCCCGAGACTGAGAATACGGCGTAACTATTCGACTGTATATATCCCACCTGTTCTACTACGGGAAAGGGGTCGCCTGCGAGTTGAAGCTTACCGGCGTCGAAAGCTTGGGCCCATAGCGTCCGGTCGCGCCAAAAAAGCAGATAACCCGGCGGCGCGTAGGCCACGTTGGACTCGCCGTTTATCAGGCGAGTCGTCTCTTTCCCGTCGAGCACTCCAACGGAAATTGCCCGATTCTGTGGCTGGCTGCTACGAATGAAGTACAGGAAATGACGACCGTCGGGCAGAAAGTAAGGCCAGCGGTGAGTAGTTTCCTGGCGTGATTTGTCTGGCGTTGTTAGAGACGTCGGCTCACCGCCGGTCGCCGAGACGCGATAGAGTCCACCCAAATCATTCGGCGCAAAAATGATCACTCCATTGCTGTTCCACGTGCCGCCTCGCCCGACTGGCGCATCGCACAGCGTCTGCGGAAGTCCGCCGGTGATCTCTACCTTCTTCAGCTTTCTGTCGGCAAAGTATGCGATGAAGCGACTATCCGGCGACCAGAATGGGAAAGCCGCGCCTTCAGTTCCGGCAAGGGGTTGCGCATCGAAGGAATCAAGCGCCCGAATATACAGTAGATTTTTCCCCGAAGGTTCCCTGCCAGCGAAGACCAGCCGACTCCCGTCGGGCGAAATAACTGGAATGTAGAAACTGGTTAGCTTCTCCGGCAGGGGAATGGAAACGCGAGTGGCGCGTGGGTCTTGTGGTAAGCGGCGGAAATACCAGACGGCAAACGGCAGCCCGGCGACAAACGCCAGCGCCATTAGTGCAGCGGCAATCCAAGGCAACTGCTTGCTGATTCTCGATCGCACAGGCAGGGAGGTCATTGCCGTGAGCGTTTGGCTGGAAACCCCGGAAGAGCCCGAGATTGCTTCGAGCGCAAATGCCAGATCGCTGGCTGAATGGAAACGCTCTTCCGGATTCTTCTCCAGACAATGATTGATGATCCGCTCAAGCGCAGGAGCCACGTTCTTGTTTGTTGCGGAAAGGTCAGGTGGATCTTCACGCAAGATAGCGCTCATCGTATCGGCCGCAGAGTCGCCGCGGAACGCGCGCTTGCCCGAAAGCATCTCGTAAAGAATCGTGCCAAACGAAAAGATGTCCGAACGATGATCGGCGGGCTTGCCACGCAATTGCTCCGGCGACATGTAACCCATCGTGCCCATCACTGCGCCAGGATCGGTATCGACACGACGAGTCGGTACATCCGTCTGTGATTGATTGCTGTCTGACACGCCGGTCAACTTCGCCAAACCAAAGTCGAGTATCTTCACGCGCCCATCATTAGTAATGAAAAGGTTTTCCGGCTTAAGGTCGCGATGAACGATTCCTTTCGCGTGCGCAGCGGCGAGGCCGTGCGTTATCTGCAATGCGTAATCAATCGCCTTGCGTTGCGGCAGCGCCGCACCAGCCATCCGCTCGCGCAACGTTTCACCTTCAAGCAACTCGGAAACGATGTAAGGAGCACCTTGATGCGTGCCGATATGATGTATAACCAGGATGTTCGGATGGTTGAGCGCGCCTGAAGCTTGCGCCTCCTGCTCGAAGCGCCGCAGACGTTCGTTGTCCTCTGAAAAAGCAGCAGGCAGAACCTTGATCGCGACATCGCGACCGAGCTTCGTGTCACGCGCGCGATAGACTTCGCCCATCCCGCCTTCGCCAATCTTTAAGAGGACACGGTACTGTCCAATGATCATCTCGGGGGATATGATTTCGCTCATAGTCTCTTTGTTTATGGACTGCGGCGACCGGGTCCGCCGCTTTTCTATTTGGACTGCACTCACCCGTCAGCGCTGGCTGGATTGGTTTGTAGGCATTGTAGCTTACCCATGCATTAAATGAAGTAGCAAGCTGCAAGTGGTTCTTCATTCATGGGCGCAAAGGACAAGAGCCCATTGGTCTTTCAAGGACCAGAAGGATCAGCGATTTTTCCAGTCCACATTGACCAAGATATTGCTCCGGCTCCCCGGCTTCAGGTCAATTATTGCTCTATTTAGGGATGACCACAGTCCACTTGAAAGACTCTTAAAAGTTAGCGTTTGGGCGCGCCACTATACAATCCGCAAGGGCGTGCCCTATCATTACACCTTCCGTCGCTTAGCTCAGTGGGATAGAGCGCCTTAATAGGGCTCCCTTTCCTCATGCTCACAAATACTCACTTCACTCTCACGCCTTCTTGACTTGTTTCTTTATGGAGGGGAGATGATCGGTCAAAGGCTTTCTAACCGATACGACATCAGGACGGAGTTGGGTCGCGGCGGAATGGGCGTCGTCTATCGGGCGCATGATCCCTTATTGAACCGCGAAGTAGCCATCAAGCTTATTCCTCCAACACTGCTGAGTCCCGAAACGGAACAACGCTTCCAGCGCGAAGCGCAGTTAGTAGCTCAGATGGATCATCCAGCAGTTGTCCCGATCTTCGACTTTGGCAAGCACGAAGGGTCACTGTTCTTTGTCATGCCGGTCATCCAGGGTACAAATCTGCGCTGGTTCCAACACGAAGGTGTGCTCACGCTTGGGGAGGTCATCGACATTGGGATTCAGGTTGCTGAAGCACTCGAATACAGCCACTCACACGGCGTAATTCACCGTGATATTAAACCGGAGAACATTATGGCGATGCGTGAGGATGGCGCTCGTCTCAGAGTTCGGATTATGGACTTTGGTCTCGCCCGAGGGGCTTCCGAAAGTCGCATCACTAAAACCGGAACTATTGCCGGCACCCTCTCCTACATGAGTCCAGAGCAAGTGGCGGCCGGTGTTGTGGACCATCGTTCGGACATCTACTCTCTTGGCACTGTGCTCTACGAGTGTCTGACCGGCGAACCGCCATTCTCAGGTGAGCTGCAGTCAATTCTCTATCGCATAGTTCATGAGATTCCCCAGCCTCCGCGCGCATTGGGTGCGGACATCAATCAGGACCTTGAGGCAGCCGTAATTGCCTGTATAGCCAAGGACCCGGCTAAAAGACCGCAGCGCGCGAGTGAGGTTGCCGATTCTCTACGGCGGTGCCAGACCCGACTGCACCAGAGCGATCTTGGCAAATCAGTGATATTGACGAAGACACTGATGCTGCCGCGTGTGGCGCTCTCTCCGTTCATAGGCCGAGAGAAAGAACAGGCTGAGTTGCAGAAGCGACTCAATGCCGCCATTGGTGGTGAATGCCAATTTGTCGTGGTTTCGGGTGAGCCCGGCGTGGGCAAGACACGACTCCTTGACGAGATCGAAAACCTGGCGAAAGCCCGCAAACTACTTGTGCTTCATGGTCGATCAATTGAGCAGGATGGCGCCTTTCCCTACCAGGGATTTTGTGAGGCGATTCAGGAATACTTCCGACAAAAGGGTACGTCCAGCTCTCCTGACAATATGATAGAGCTTGCGGACGTTGCCCCTGATCTCGTTTCGCTGTTTCCCATGCTTACAGAGATTAGTGAGATTCGCGTCGCCGCGACTGGCGATTCAAAACTGGCGCAGATTGGAGGACAGCAAGGACCTGAGAACCGCACCCAGATCTTTGAGCTGCTGGCGCGAACACTCACACGCCTTGCAGCGGGAAAGCCGCTCATTCTTTTCCTAGAAGATCTTCATGCGGCAGAAATATCCATCGAGGCATTACAATACATCGTTCGACGATTAGGGCCGACACCTACACTGATCGTTGGAACCTACCGCTCAAGCGAAGTAGACCGCTCCCATCAGCTGCTTCGCATGCTTGATAGTTTTCGCGGAGACCGCCGTTTTTCGGCAATCGCGCTCGGAGCGTTCTCACCAGCAGAACATCGCCTGTTTCTCGAAACACTCATAGGCGGGCCTAAGCTAGCCGACAGCCTGGTGGAAAAACTCTTTGAAGGAACTGAGGGCAACCCATTCTTCACGAAAGAACTGGTTCGTTCGCTTCTTGATTCCGGCGGCATCTCAAAGGACCAAACAGGAGCCTGGAGTCTGGGTGCGGCTACTGATCTCTCAACGGGTGATTTGCCGGCCACAATTCAACAGGCGGTTGAAAAACGTATAGAGCGCCTGCCTGCGGAACTGCGGGAGATTCTTTCGATTGCTTCAATTATTGGCAAAGCTTTTGACTTTCGCGACCTGGAAGCGCTGACCGGGGGGAAGGATGTTGAGGACGCGATTGACCGTCTGGTAGAGGAGGGACTCCTGGAGGAAGAGCGGGAGTCGCGTGGTGATCGCTTGATTTTCTCAAGCGGTGTCGTTCGTGACGTGCTATACGGCGCAATTTCTCGGCGCAAGCGAAGGTCGTTGCATCGCAAATATGCTGAGGAAGTCGAGAAGCGTCACAGCGGGAGACTTGAGCGTGTTTACCCGCAGCTCGTCCACCACTTTTCCCAGGGCGACGTCCCCGACAAGACAGTTGAATATGGCTTGCGCATGGCCAAGACCGCGCTCGATGCTTTCAGCAGCGAAGAGGCCGCCCGCGCCGCCAGGACAGTACTCGAATTTCTCGATGAGGAATGGGAAGGCGACCCTGCGCTGGAGGGTGAAGCGCAAATACTGTTGGCCCAGGCACACCGAATGGCTGGAGACTTAGATGCAGCCTTAATAGCGGCGGAAGCGGCAGGACGGATCCTGGAACGTGAGAGCCATTACTCCCGGGCCGTGACCGCACTCTTGCTGGCCGCCGAGACTGCCTGGCAGGCTAGAAAGGTCGAGGAGACAACCCGATTGGTCCAGCACGTTATGGGAGCTGCACGCACAGCGGGAGACAAGGATAGCCTCAGGCACGTACTGTCTTTGGCTGCCACGCTCGCGAACCTGCGTGGAGAGTATGAGAAAGCCAACGATTACCTCGAAGAGGGGGCTTCTCTGGCTCCGGCAACAAAGGAAACCGAACGCCAGCAAGAGATACCAAAAGGAGGCAAATTGGTTGTGGCGCTGGCCACTCCGCTCGGCGATATCAATCCCGTCAATATGGAATTGGTGGAAGAGCAGGAGATTTTGGCGAACGTCTTTGAGACCCTCTTAATCACAGACCTTGAAGGCAACTTAATTCCGGCTCTTTGTGAAAAATGGGAAGTGTCCGACGAAGGAACTTCAGTCTTCTTTACTCTGCGGGAAAACGTCCGCTTCCAGAATGACCAGATCCTGACCGCTCAGGCTGTCAAGCATGCCTTCGAGCGGAGCATTCGTGTCGCTCGTGAGTTACCTCCGGGCCTCGCGGCGATCCGCGGCGCGGCGGAATTCACTAAAAGTAATGACAAGGAGCTAGCTGGAATTCTGGTTGTCTCAGATTACAAATTGGAAATACAACTGCTGGACCCGCTTTCCATCTATCCCTCCCTGCTAACAGATTACAAGACCGGTATCACCCTGAACGTTGATGGGGAAAAGACCGATTCTATTCCCATAGGCACGGGTCCGTTTCGAATCGCCTCGTACAGCGCTGACCGAATTGTGCTTGAGCGCAATAAGGCATACTGGAAGGGTCCGGCAGCGTTTCTTGATGAGGTCGAATTTCGCGCACGTCTAAGCGCCTCAGATATAGCTTCCGGGTTGCGATCGGGCTCGATTGACCTCGCACGTGATCTATCGCCCCAGGATCTTGAAGAGTTTCTCCGCGACCCACGCTTTCGTGGGGGCTTCGTGGAGTCTCCGCGCAAGAATACTTACTTCCTTATATTCAATTCCACGAGTGGCTCAGTCGCTCAGAACCCGGACTTTCGTCTGGCACTCTCAGGGGTAGTGCGCACGCACGATCTGGTTTGGCAAGCATTGGGGCGCTTTGCGCAGCCTGCCGTCTGCCTGATTCCACCGGGGATGCTTGGGTTTGATC
>JACCSP010000270.1 GCA_013812905.1 Pyrinomonadaceae bacterium | reverse complement strand
AAGCGACACGCATTGCGTAGATCTCGGTGGCCGCCAAATAAGGTGCAGTGAATACCCCCTGCACGTAATTCGTCGGGAGCGCGCGTTCCGTCACTTGAACCGTAGGCGCGGCAAAGGACAGCTCCTGCAGCGGACCCGGATTGTAGTCGCCGCGCGGAAGTTTACCGAAGCTGGCGGCAATGCGGCTGCGAAGCATCTGCGGGTCGAGGTCGCCAACCACCACGAGCAACAGCCGCGATGTCTCCATCACCTGCTTGTGATAACGACTCAGATCTGCGGAAGTGAGGCGGGACACTGAGTCGGCAGTCCCGCGAGGGTCGTTTAGATAGGGATGACCGACATATGCCACGCGCGCCTGTAGAAGTTGCAGGTATGAGTCGGGCGTGTCGGTGTCGTCTCGCAAGGAAGAAACGATTCGGTTGCGCACGCGTTCCACGTCATCGGCAGTGAAAGCGGGCCTGAGAGCCACGTCGGTAAAGATCTCCCACGAGCGGTCGAAATTCGCTCGCGTTGAGGCCATGGTCAAACCGGAATAATCATAATTAACACCGGAGCCGATCGTCGTAGCCATACGAGAGAGCTCCATTCGCATACGCGCACGGGGGAAGTTCACAGTTGCCTCAGACGCGGTGTCGAGCATTAGGTTCTCGAGGCCGCCCTTCTCGGCAGTGATGTTCCGCACGCCGCCCTCGATGAAGAGGCCCGCGACCACCGTTTGCGTTCCGGCTCGGCGCTTGACCAGGACCTTCAGCCCGTTTACGTCGAATTCGGTGACGAGGGATACCGAATTTACTGGCGTGACCGCTCTCTCCACGACGGGGGCCTTTGCCACGTCCTGGGCGGTCAGGGACGACTGTTGGCCGGTCGCCGGAGTTACCGGAACCAGCAAGGCAAGAGCAAGGGCCCAAATGCGGATGATGGTGGCCAAACGTTTTCCTGTTCCTAGTTCGCCTTCCGCCGTGCAGGCGGGGAGCAATGTTCTATCTGTTTGCCCTATTTGCATTCTCTTTCCTATTGCCAATTAAATCTTCCTGGTTAAGCTGTGATTGCCTGAGCGAATCTTCAGACATGAGCGCGAGGCCGACGTGAGGCTTGCCGTGAACGTAGGTCGTAACGTAACGACTAATATCGGCTCGCGAGGTCCGGCGCAGGTTCCCCAGGTAGTCTCGGAAGTAATCGATGCCGGTCGAGGCCCACCAAAAACTGATGGTGTGCGTGTATTCGCTTACTTTCTCGCGGTCGAATAAGTCCTCAGCTTCCAGAAGCGCCTTGGCCGTTTCCAATTGCTCATCCGTGTAATAGTCGCGGTCGTTGAAGTGGTCGATTTCGTCGTAGATAGCTCGCACCGCTGCGCGCGCCTTATCGGGTGTAGTCTGCGCGACGATATTGATTGGACCGACGTTGCGCTGGGTGTAGTAGCCGAGATTGACGCCGGTGACGAGGCCTGTGTCTACGAGCGCGCGCTGAAAGCGCGAGTTCGGCTGGCGCAGAATGAAGGAGAAGACGTCGGCGGCGTAGGTGCCGGGGTTGTCTTTACCGATGGAGGGACCATGCCAACCGATCATGATGATCACATTCTGGACGGGTTGGCGAATGACCATTCCCTCGCTCTTTTCGAGTGGTGGATGCTCGACCGGTGGAAACTCCGCGAACGGATCCTTCTCGCGACGCGGCCAATCGCCGAAGAGATTGCCGACAAGTTGGAAGACCTCGTCGGATTTCACATCGCCAGTGACTACAACGGCGGAATTGTTTGGAACGTAGTAGCGACTCTGAATGAGTCGCATCATCTCAGTTGTCGCCGCATGCACGGTCTGACGGTTACCACCCGGGTTCTTGCGGCTCGGGTATTTGTGGAAGAGGCGGTTGTTCATCTCGAGCGACAGGTAACCGAACGGGTTCGACTCGTGGCGATCAAGTTCGCCGATGACAACCTCGCGCTCTTGTTCGAACTGTCGCTCGTCGAAGAGCGGGTAGCGCACCGCGTCGCGCATAAAACGCATCGCGACCCCGAAGTTTGGTGTGATCGTCGTGAAGTAGTAGTTGACTAATTCTTCGTGCGTCTGCCCGTTATAGACGATGCCGAGCTGATCGATGGACTGTACATAATCTTCCCTCGCCTTGATGGCGCGGTTGGCCTTGAAAAACATGTGTTCGTAAAGATGTGAAAGGCCGTTCAGCTCCGGCGGTTCGGTGTAGGAGCCGTTTTTGACGGCGAGCTCGACGCTCACGAGCGGCACTGAATGATCTTCCAATACGAGAACTTCTAACCCGTTAGCCAGCACGCGAGTCTGGATTTTTGCGTCCGGCATGCGTGCGGTTGCTGTCGCGGCCGATGTTCGGGGCCCCGTAGCTTGCGGTGGGCGACGCTGGCGGGCGGAAATCGCCGGAGGCGCCAGCAAAGAGCTGATTAGAAGAATTAGAAGATTACGTTTCACAAAAAACTCCATTGAGGGTTGATCCGTTTTCGAAGGACGTTCGATGTGACCAAGCAAGATTTGGATGCGCACACGAATACGGTTCATCTTGATAGATCTGCTGCAAAATCCGGTCAGACTCTTCCGAGGTTATCTTTCCCGCGCAAAATTCACAAATGACGGTGAGGTAATGGGGCTTAAATGGGATAGCGAGACGGTGAACTCAACACTGAGACAACTGGCCTCCTCTCCTTGAAAGGTCAGTGAGTGTATCAAGCTGGCCTCGGGTCGAAAACCGAAACTGTCCTCCCCGTTTCTCCATCATCAGAAAACGAGCGGCGCCGACAATGCGTTCGTTTTGAATCGCGGCTACCGCTGCTCCGGATGAGGTCTGAAGTATCTGCACATCACCGACGTAACCTTGAGATGCGCTGGCGGCGATCTTTCGCGCCGGGGCTAGCGTCAGAGATGGGGCTAACGTCGCGTCGGAAAAGAAGGATTCCGTACTGTTAGCTCTGAAATGGGCACTAATTGTTGTATTGTACTGGGAAGAAGAACCGGCTGCCGCCGGTAAATGCCAGAGTAGTCTAGCACTATTGCCACGCCATAGGAACACGTTTCGGTCCAAGTCTTTAGTTTGCTTTTATTGAGGTCGGATCCCCGACGTTGGGGATCCAAAAGATCTGGCCGTCGACTACCACCCTCTTCAATCCGTGCTTCGGAAGATCTTTCTCTTTGAGACCAAGGAAGGTGAAATGCGGCAGGTCGCTGAGTACGGTCTGAAACCAGCCATGCTTTGCCAGAATTTCACGCACGCGTGGGTTATCAAATTCGGTAACGTCCAGCGCGAGCATCGCGATATGTTGCGAGGTTCCCGGGGCCGCGATCGAATACAGTATCGATTTGGACACGTCTTTGCTGAAGAAGAGGCCGCTCTTTTCCAATTCCAGAACCTCCGCAACCTGATCTTGGAGCGGCAAGTTGCGCAAACGCGACACTTGCTCGGCGGTTAATTTTCCCTGGCCGAGCCAGTAGTCCAGCGCCGGCAGAAAGCGTGTGTCCCACAGGCGCAAGCTATCTTCGTAGTTGCGGCGGGCTGCTTCCGCACCGCCTCGCGGCGTGATATCCAGATTCTCTTTCTGGGCCTCTGCGCGCGCCTTCAGCAACGCTTTCATCGCCCCCGGCTGGAGTTCGATCTCTGCATCGGCGATTATCTCTGTCGTAAATCCGGCGGCTTCCTGAAACCGCGTCACCTGCTCCTCCGCTGTAAACACACAAACAGGCGGCGGCGCCGCCTTTTTTGCTGTCAGAAAAATCGCGCCGTATTCTTCGAGAATTCTTCGCGCTACCACGTCAGTAGGGGGGCAGATAGTTTCTATCTTTAGCTTGCGTTTCTTCAAAGCCTTGCGTAGTGCTTCGTAGAAGGGCGCGGGTGCGGGGCTCTTTTTTTCTTTCCCTGCGACAATACTGACCATCATGTTGAGAATAGTCCTATTTGTACGTATGGAGCGTTCCGGGATTTGGCCGAGGCCGGGAACAGCGGACCACAAAATTTTGAAACCATCAAGAAAGCTAACTAACTGAAACAGACGCTGGCTCGGTTAAATGTACCCCCTTTGCCCGATAACAGTCTCCACGCGCAACCCGTGCAAAGCTTTCGCGAAACCAAGAGCACACCTCTGTTCCATAAGGTCTTCCCCGACTCGCATCATAGTTGCGCTCAATTCAGGTGGTCAACAAACGAGCGCCGCACTGCCCGATTGGGGATGAAATAAGGTGTGGATTGAAATGCCTCTGAGTTAATACCAGGAGATATGGCTTGCGTTATACTGGACCAGTCCTTCGATGAACGCAGGGGCATGATGAATCAGAGAGACCGCATCAGGGAGATTCTCGCAGCATACCAAAAGCACGGGTGGCGGCTGCGGCGCCTGCTGCTGGTTCCTGAAACACGCGCCGCAGTAGTCAATAAGGACGAAGTCATATTCGAAGGGGCAAGGGTTGAAGAAGCGAATGTGGACGCGCTGTGGTTTTCCCGTTCCTCAGATGGTAAACGGGAAGCCTGGGAATTGCGGCTGATAGCTGAAACTGCTTATGCGTTGTTTGAGACGTTTCAAGCCGACGAGCCGGAACAAGCTCGCGAGGATACGCGCCGGGAAATGCAAGCAAGGATGAGCCAATTTATAACCAGAAAGCACTCATGAGCGTTCTACTGCTTGCCCATTTTTACTAGTATCTCGAGTTTCTCTGAGCCGCGCATCACCACAACCTTTATAGTGCTGTAGGGTACGGCGCGTCTCACTCGAGAAGTAAGTTCTTCAGGAGTTCGGATGGGTGTTCCGTCCAACTCGACAATGATGTCGCCTTCTTTTACTCCGGCGAGATCGGCAGGGCGGCTCTGGCCAATATCATTCACTTTCACACCGAAAATCTTTGTGCCAGGAATCGGGACACGCTCTGTGTCATCATCATCGAAACCAAAAAGACCACGGCCTTCAGGTCGATTTCGAAAATCCTTTACCAGTCGATCAAAGTCTTCTTTGGAAACGGTGGTCAATGTTGTGGTTTTTGTCTCACCATCTCGGATGTAAATCACTTCGACAGGTTTTCCAATGGGAGTGCGGCGCATTAAGTCTGTCATCTCCTCTTCATTATGGACCCCCTGACCGTCGAAGCTGGTTATTACGTCTCCGCCGATGAGTCCGGCTTTGTCGGCCGGGCCTCCGGGAGGCTCGACGTTATCGAAAGTGACCCCGCCTTCGCCAGTCTCAAAAGAACTAACCCCGACATAAGCACGCGGAGGAGGCGCTGAGGACATGGGGGTAACGGTTCTACGTATCGGCGTCACGACCGCCGTGAAGGCAGCGGCCGCGATGAAAAAGATCAGCAGTCCTATGAACATCCATGTCATCCCGCTCATCTTCTTGGCTCGCTTCGCCATTTGACGTCCAGCTCCCGGCAGCATGGCCCCCCCTGATATGCCGTACGCGGTGGCAAAGGGTTGTTGCGACGAGGCGGCACTATGGTCTGCCAGATTCACTGGGCGGCCATTCTCGAAACGAATTGTCTCCGTATATTCGGCTGGGCCCTCACCCAACCGAAAACCGCAGCTGCGACAAAAACGCAGGTCGCGCGGCATTGGGGTGCGGCAGTTTGAGCATATGGTGACGCTCGAGTCCGTCTCTGGTTGTGGCATTCCGTGATTGTGGGACATGAGAACGTTTACCAATCTTATAGTTAGAGGTTAAAGAAGGCCTCCACAGTCTATACGCTAAATAAAGCAATCCGGTTGCATTGAGACCCGAGCCATTGTAGGTCCGATAGTAATCGAGACTCAATCTTCAGGGGATTTTCCTACCTAATCAGCCTATTCTATGGATCAAGCGGCTGATGAATGGCCTGCCAAGGCCCGCCGATAGACATATGCGCTCTGTAGGTGCAGAATTCTGAAACCTCGGGCGAGTTCACATGCCCAAGCGCGATGAACAAAGGGGGGAATTGAAGACTGTGGAAATTACAAAAGCTTTAGCGGCGCTTCAGCCGCTTTACGGCAAGGATAATGTCGAGATTGTAACGCTCGACGGCCGGCGCGTGCGCGGCACAGTCCGCAGCATGAAAACCACCCAGGCCCTAACCACTCCCAGCGTAAAAATTGAATGTGCCAATGGTGAGATCATCAAGATACCGTTTCCCTCAATCGCCGAAATTACAGACTACAACTAGCTTGACCCTTGGGGCTCGCAGGCGATGTTTCTGCCCGACCCCATTCTTTGATATGAGTCGCGTTTCTCTTCCTCATCGCGTATAGTACGCGGTTTTAGAAATTTGGAAGTATCCAAACTTTGGGAGACAGCATCGGCCTTGTCATTAATAATTGAAGATTTCGGAGGACGCGTGGCCACCCTTTGGTGGGAGCTCCGTCCCACCACGCGAGGCTTGGTTGAACGAGCGCTACAGGCGTCTAATGCATCTTCGTCACCGGTGCGTAACCTTCCCTACGACCCACGCGCGGATCTGGAATTAAGCCGCTTGCTGACCGCGCTTGACGATCGTGCTTTGGAGCCGCGTGCGTTTTTAGACAGCGAAACGGGAGATCAACTAAAGCACGTTGCTGACACTTGCGCTGCGGTTTTACAGGAGAAGACACAGTCGGCCGAAGTTTTTGCCCAGCTCGTGCGCCGGGCCGAAGAGCAGCGCGACTACCGGCGCATTGATGTCTTGGCAGACGCGCTGACCTCCCGCTTTGCCCCCAGTGAGATCTGCGAATTGGTCCGCTCCGATGACGTAGTGGTGCGGGCCCTGGCCAATGAGGCCTTGGCCCAGTTTCCCACAACGGTGCTGGTAGGTCTATTGAGTGATCCGGTTGATTCAGAGATCGCTCGTGATGCCCTGCGTCGCCAGGCAATGGAGTACGGATCCGAAGAAGCCCGCCGAATAGTAAACGCTCTCGATCAGGTTGATGACCTCTAACCTCTGATTGCGGCAAACGTCACGGGAAATCTGCCTAATCTGCGGATATTACCGGCAAGCAGTATGCGTTTCGCCAATCTCATTCAAACGCCCCACCACCTGCTTGATAAGCCAGTCTGGAGTGGAGGCTCCGGCAGTGACCCCAACCCGGCTCACACCTTGAAGATCGCCGGGATCGATCTCAGAAGGCGTTTCAATCAGAAAGCTTTTCTGACATAGCTCCTGACAGACGGCCAGCAGCTTTACACTGTTAGATGAATGTCGGCCACCGATGACATAAAACGCATCAACTTCGCCAGCCAATGCTCGCGCCGCATCCTGCCGGTCCCGTGTAGCCGAGCAGATCGTGTTAACCACCTGAGGCTCGGCGTCGGCCTTTTGGCGAACAGCTTCGGCAACTTCGAGAAAGGTTTTCAGTTTGATGGTAGTCTGCGAAACCACGAGAGGTGAGCGCAGAGTTGGCAGTGAGGCGACCTCGCCGGCGTCGCGCACGACATAGGTGTTGTTGGGCGCGTAGCCAACTACGCCGATCATTTCGGGATGATCGGGATTACCAGCAACGACAACATCGCGTCCCTGTTCAGCGGCCCGTTCGGCGAGATGCTGCACTCTGGTAACGAACGGGCAAGTGGCATCGATCACTTCAGCGGCACGATGTTCCAGATCTCGCTGAACCTGCGGCGTTACACCGTGTGCACGAATCACCGCAATAGTGTCGCCGTCCGCCTCCCCAGGCGAGTTGATCGTCGACACGCCCTTTTCGCCCAGTCGCTCCATCTCCTGGGCATTATGAATTAATGGTCCCAAAGAGCGGATCGGACCCGCGCCTTCCGTCACAGCCTCTTCGACCATTTCCACGGCGCGCTCGACGCCAAAGCAGAATCCATACTCGTCGGCCAGCAAGACTTTCATAATGTTTCTGGATCCCGAAGGATTAGTTTACAGGCTCTCTGCCCGTTCGGAGGGCTCGCGATTGCAGGCTCGTTTCCACTCCTCCCGTAGACGATCCCCACCCGCGACGCGTGCGTCGATCCACTGGATGTCTTTTTCGATTAGAGAGCTCACGTTGCTCAAGAATTTCTTCTTAAAATCCCCAAGTTCATGCGCCACGTTCGGCGGCAAAATGGCATAAGAAGCGTCGCCCAGATAGCGCAGCGCGTCATACACCGCGTTACAGGCGTTATCAACAGTTTCTCTTGTTTCCGACATGATTAAGCCTCCCTTTATGAAAACCTTTGCCCCTTTGCCGCGGACCCAGCGACAAACTCATTCTAGCACCACAGCCTTACGACCGCACGGGCTCGGGCGTTCCGAGCACTTCTGAGCCCAAAGGAACGCAACTCGGGGCCCGGGGTCAGTCTGCGCCGATCGTCAGCGCAATAATTGGCCACATTTGTTCGGCCCAGAACTCATACCCCTCGTCGGAGGGGTGGAAACCGTCCTCGGAGAAAAACTCGGGATGCGACGAGAGTTGTGCGTGCGTGACGGCGTAAATGTCAAACACGCTGACTTCGTGGCGCGAGGCGATTTCTTCGAGTTTTCGGTTATAGGCAACGATTTGCTGATGGTATTCAATTCTCATGGCTTGCGGGATTTGCGGGGCGCTCGAAATATCTGGAATGTTCGTGACGACAATGGCGGCTTTAGAATCGCTCTTGAGCTGGCTGAGAATCGCTTCGTAGTTTTTCGAAAATTGATCCAGGGTCACGCCATGGCCGATATCGTTGAGGCCAATGCCCAGAGTGACGAGCTGCGGATCTGCGCGCATCCCGCGATCCAATTGACCACGCAACACATTTGAGGTAGTTGCCCCGCTAACACAAAGATTGGTCAATGCAGAACCCGGTCGGTGGGGCACGATGCGCTTGAAGATGCGGGCTACGTAGCCACCATCTCTTGCGCCTACACCAGCTCCGGTCGAGTCGCCCAAAGCCAAGTACCTGATGGGTCCTGTCATGGAATCGCTTAACCTGTTGCGCGAAAGGTGTGTGACTCCTGGCGCTGGAGCAGCCTTCTCTATGGGTTGTTCTCTGGAGTCGCATCCAGCCTTGAAAACCACCAGAGCCAGCGCACTTCCCACAAGGATTGCAACTCGAATCGTAAGCATAGTTCAAACTTGGTTCTCAAACGCCGAGCTACAGCAGTCCTTATTCGATGGCCCGCAGCATAGCGAACGACTGTTAGCTTTCAAAGTGCGGGGATGCAATCGAATGCGAGTATTTTCGGTTGAGTATTGCTGGTATAGGGCTGAAACCCTACTCGATCATGCGCTCAAACTTACCTGGCTTTGACTTGCTAGCGGTTGCCATGGAGCCTTGTGACTTCTGTGGGTGCTATCGGATGAAAGGCTTTCCATAATTTGCGACAACCCTGCGCACGTAATTTTGAGTCTGATCATAAGGAGGTATGCCTTTGTATCTGTCGACAGTTCCTTCGCCCGCGTTTTAGCCCGCGAGGGCTAGCTTGACGTCGCCGTTGAACAGCTTCAACAGCCAACTCAAATATTTCGTTCCGGCTTCGACGTTAGCGGCCATGTCGTGTAGGTCACTGCGCCATCCAATAATTAATAATTACAACTCGGCGCCGATTTACAAGAACTTGTAATCGAAACCGTAATTCAGATGGGAATATAGGGGAGTAGGTTGCTTTTTTGTGGCAACTGTTTGGCAATTAAGTCCTTGAACGCCATGTACTTAAACGAGCCACAGCCAACCTTTCCCATTGAGGATTTCAAGCCCGTATCGTTCTCCTGAAGGGAAAAGCTGGTCGGGTTAATCAGAAGCGTGGTTTGAAACATTACAAAACTTCGTGCGCACATTGATTGCTGTTCAGTGATATTCAACTTCGTTCACTTCACCACCCACCTTATTAACGTCTGTTTACTTGAATCCCATCACCATCGAATCAGGCCCAATCAGGTGCTCTGCTCTCGTTTGGCGAAAGCCCGCCTCCCGCATCCATCCTGAACAGTCTTTGCCGGTGTAATCAAACCCACCGGGAGTCTCGATCAACATGTTGAGACTCATCAATAACCCGAAGGCATTTTCTCGTCGCTCGTCATCAATCAACGCTTCAAACACAATCAAAGCTCCGCCTTCAGGAAGCGCGTGGTATGCCTTGTCGAGCAACATCCGTTTCTCATCCAAATTCCAGTCGTGCAGAATATGGCCCATCGTGATCACATCCGCCGAGGGTAGATCCTCATTGAAGAAATCGCCCGGTTGGAATCTAAGCCGGTCGCTCAACCCGTTCACCCCGGCATATTCTTCAAAGATGGGCCCGACCACCGGCAGATCAAAGTTAATCCCTCTTAGATGTGGATGAGCCAAACAAACCTGGACCAACAAGCCTCCTTGCGCTCCTCCCACGTCAACGACGGTTTTGTAATCTTGCCAGGGAAATTTCTCAGCAATGGCTTTTGACGCGCCCATGCTCAAACCGGTCATCGCGCCGAGAAAGAGCCGCAGCCGCCCGGAGTCTCCATAAATAGTTTCAAACAAGCCCGCGCCGCCAGTCTTTATCTCGTTTTGTGGTAGGCCGGTGCGCAGGCCTTCCGTCAATGAACCCCAGAAAGGATAAAGTCGCTCGTTGGCCATCTCGAGCAGGCCGCCAATATAAGAAAGTCTGCCCCGGACGAGGAACTGCTCGGTTTCCGGCGTATTGCGGTAACGTTCTCCATCGCGTTCCAGCACGCCGAGAGAGACCAGCGCGTCAAAGAAATCGCGCGCGCTGCGGCGATGCAACTTCAGACGTTCAGCTAGCTCTTGGGCTTCCAAGGGGCCATTCGCAAGTTCTGTGAAAAGAGCAAGCTCGATAGCGCTCAAAAAGGTCTTCGAGCCCCAGAATCCCAGCCCAAGCTGCATGATTCTGTCTGGGGTAACAGCTATTTTGGTTGACATCAATTTCACTCTCCTGTGCCGTGTCGTTTAAGTTGAGATTAATCGTGCGGAATGGATCGCGCGGATTCTACTTCATGTCGTTTAGTAGCGCCTAGCAGTTCTCGATACCATGAATACTGGGTCTGGAGCATCACGCTACCTGACCGGTTCGCGCAAAACTGCCTCCGCCGCTCCTGCGGCGATTCGCGCCGCTTCGGGGTGAGCTTTTCTTAGTCCAGCGATCTGCAAAAGCGCTTCACCGGTGCGAGAAAGCATGCGAAAGAGATCGCCTTCTTCAGCTCGCGTGTTGTGCACAAGCGTGCTCCAATCGGCGCCTTGCGCCCAGCTTGCAGCAGCCCCGGCAGCGGAAAAGTTCAGTTCCGGCGCCGGTTCAATCCCGTGCTTCCATTCTTCAGATGAGACGCGGAAACCAGCCTCTTCAAACTGCCCCAGACTGCTCACAAGTGAGTCGGCCAATTCAATTTCCCCATAGTCCCGGTCTTCGTCTGCACTGAGGGCAGCCATCGCCGCGGCCATCCGAAACGGATCGAGAGTTCTGAAGAGCCCGCTCTCCAGAGCTTCTCCCACAATTAGGGGACGATCAATGTGAAGATCGGCCAACCAACGCCCGCGTTCGGTAACTTTCTCCGCTTCAAAATCCAGGTAGCCAAATGATGCCAGCACTTTCGCCCGCTGCTCGAAGGGTTGCCATACCTCGTCACGCAATGTTTCCTGGCGCCGCGTGGCTCGTTGAATAGCTTCCGCTTCCTCCATCACCTCCCACAGAGCCCTGGTACACTTCACCTTTTGCTCTGAACTCAAATTCGAGGGCAAGATTGATTCAATTGTGTCTTCGATCAAACCTAGCGCTTCGGATTCTTCATCGTGAATATCCCGCAGACGAGGCTCGGTCAGCACCAGCTCTTTGGCCCGGGCGTGGATTTCCTCAAAAGCATTTTCAATCGCCTCGTCACGTAGGGGAAAACTAGGCGAGTAAACCCTGCCAATGCGTTGCAGCGGAAAACTTGCGCTACGACCATCTTCGCGGATGCCGACGATGTTTCCATCGCGACGTTGGGTAACCAACACAAGGCGCTTTCCGCTTCGGCCAATGCCGACAACACGGCCGGGCTGCACCGACTCGTCTAGCCAGCGGAGCAGCAGTTCAGTCCTCGTCTGCGGCTTCGCCTCCTGAAGTTTGGCGCGGGCACTTACGAGGCGCTCAAGACCGAGTGCTGTTGAAAGTGGAATATGGCAGGCTGCTAGTTCCAACTTTGTTTCGATCGCAGTTTCGTTTTCAGCGCGTTCCTGTTCCAATTGTGCCGTCTGCCTGGCAGCATCGCGATGAGCAAAACTCTTCTCCGCAATCTCGCGTACCTGAGCAAAGTTTCCGTACGCGTCGAGCAGATTGAGCAATGTCGAATACGTGGCCCGAAACTGGCTGACCAGAGGATCCGGTCGGGCTTGGAGTAGCTCCGCCATCTTTTGTGGGTCCTGGTGCAATCCGGGTGCGGCTATTATGAAGCCGACCTTGTCACGCCCACGTCTGCCGGCGCGGCCCGTCATCTGCTGGAGCTCAGAAGCAGTTAATTGTCTCCAGCCGCTTCCGGTGCGGGTTTCCGCACCCGCGAGCACCACAGTGCGCGCCGGAAAATCGACCCCTGCTGCGACAGTAGCCGTGGCAAAGATCGCATCCAGAAGTCCGGCGCTCATCAGTTTTTCGATTGCCAGTTTCCAGGCAGGAATGTGACCCGCATGATGCGACGCTACGCCGCCTCTGATGATTGTGTCCCAGTGACGATGACCGCGAGCTCCCGGGTGCTCTTTGATAAAGTTGTGCATGAAATCGCGGCGGGCGTCGTGACGACCCATATTGGGGTCGCGTCTCATGAAAGCTGCCTCGGAAGCCGCTTGATCACAGCGCCGCCGGGTCGGTAGAAAAACAATGGCCGGTAGCAAATTGTAGGTGCCCAACGCCGTGAGGAGTGTGGCCGGCGGCATCTCTGGCATGTTGAGTTTCATACGAACTTCTTCTTGACTTAAAACTTTCGATAACCGCGGGAGGGAGTCCGCCGCTCCTCGCGAGCACGGTCCCCCAGGGCAACGATCTCAGGATTGAGCCGCCCGGTGTCGTTCAGCAGAGGGAGCAACCGTTGGTCCGGAAGCAACAAAGCCGCTTTCAACGGAACGGGCCGGTCACCTGGTCGCGTCACCACGCAACAACGAACTCCACGCACTTGTTCAATCCACCGGGCAAATTCTTCTGCATTGCCAATCGTGGCTGAAAGCAACAGCAGGCGAACGCGCGGCGGAGACAGAATGATCGCCTCTTCCCAGACGTGCCCTCGATCTTCGTCAGCCAGATAATGTGCTTCATCCAACACCACCAGATCCGCGCGCACATCGTGACCTGAGCGCATCGAATCAAAAAGTTGATTGCGGTAGATTTCGGTGGTGCCCACGATCAGAGGGGCGTCGGGATTTTCTTTGCGATCCCCGGTGAGTATGCCGACTCGCTCAGTCCCAAATTCGGCACCAAATTCCTGATACTTGGAATTTGTGAGTGCCTTAAGTGGAGACGTGTACCAAGCTCGTCGGCCCCCTGCGATCAGACGGCGAATCTCTTCACGCGCAATCCAGGTTTTACCGCTGCCCGTTGGCGCGGTGACCAAGACATCTGCGAACTCAAGAGCTGCCAAGGCCTCGAGCTGAAAGGGATCCGGCTTGAACGGTGCTGCCGGAGGAGCGCCGATTCCTTGGAGTAGTTTCCGAACTTCACGCGTCTGAGCAAACGCCCGCGGCTGCGCTAGCTTCGAGGCATCAGGCGCCTGTTGGAGGCGTTTCGTGTCAGTTCGCTTGCCGGCGTTGCGCTCGCCCCTTCGTGCTTTATCTCCTATCCTTTTGTCGCGCCCACGTCCCATGAAGTTTATTCTACCCTAGTGCCTCGCCTGAGACTCCGGTTGTCTGGGGCGGAAAGGTTCGCAGGTAGATACTGCCTTTATGACCTCTCAGCTCACACCCGCGGCTTTGGCCCGGTGTCAGCGCCGAACAACTTGAGCAGGAAACCGTTTAGAAGGCTTCAGCGATTGCGTAAAAGCGTGCGCACGTCTGCCGCAGTTGCCTCCCGAATCGTTGAAACGGTTCAGTAGATATAATGAGCACCTTTCTCCACCGCGTTAAAGTCGCGGTGGCAATTAAATAGCAGCAAAATACGCAGCCGGAACGAAACCTTCTTGCCTCGGAGGGCGGAAGCTGCTGAATGGGAAGCATCCTAAAACTATGCACAATTACCCGGACCCTCGGTTTGAGAGGCATTCGGCAAAGTGTTAACGTATAACTATCGTTTTCGTGCTTCGCAACCGACCGGGTTCTACAAGCGTCCAAAGCGGGGAACCGGAATGGTTCGAAAGGCGTTTAAGTTGGCAATGTCCGAACTTTTTGCAGATTCTCAAGTAAATCGTGAGTCGCGATGGCCAATTCTTTCTAAACTAACCGGAGCATCGCTAGTCCTACACGCAGCATTGCTGACCAGCCTGTTATACGTCCCCGGAGTGCGTGATGCCTTCAACATTGCCGCGCTACTGGCGAACGCCGGATACGTAGATCGGGCCTACTTGAAAACCGAAGTCGGCGAGGACGTGCAAATGCTCACGTTAGCCGATGACAAGTTTCGTTATCCGCCGGGATATTTCGCGACTGAAGAGCAACTGCAAGCAGCATTAGCCTTGACAACTGCTTCCGTTCCTCAATTGACTCTTACTCCGAATCTGAGAAGACAAATACCGATTCCAACTCCGACGCCCGAGGCTTCGCCCTCGCCGTCACCCGAGGAATCGCCGGCTGCTACAACGAACGCCAATGTGGTTGCTACTTCCAAAGCCGCAGATCCGAAGACACCGGAAGATGCCGAGCAGGAACTCAACAAGATTGCTGCTGAGAACAATGTTGTCAGGCCCAACGAAAACGATATCAATACACGACCACTGAAGGACTGGCTGGCTCGCGCCAACGCTCTGCGAGACAAGGGCCAGCTTGATCTGAATTCAGAGATTGAAATCACCATCGCCGCTAGTCTTAACACTGATTGCACACTCACTAACCCTAACGTCATTCAGAGGAGTGGTGATGCCCGGTTGATTGATGTTGCTAAAGACATGGTGTCGGCAATTGGTGATAGTGGCATGCTCTCGTTTCTCCGCGATCCCAGCAAGGTCAAAGACCCGACCAAACTAAGTTGTGACGCAATGCCCCTACAGGTCACACTCAAACTCGATCAGGATAACATTGCTGCCAAAGTCGAATCCCAGGCCGATACACCAGAGCGGGCAGTGCAGATGGCTAAAGGCTACAATACACTCCTGGCCGTGGGACAATTTGCCAAACGAGGTCACGACGAAGAGGTTCTTTACCGGAACACGAAGGTAACATCCGAAGGCAAACAGATATTGGTCAACTTCAGCATGCCGCGCCCGACCGCCAGCGAGATGCTAAAAAAACAGTTACCGCCATCGGGCTTATAGTGAGCAATTGCAGGCAACCTCAATCCAGACTGCGCGGTTTGCCTCCCTCAGTTCAGTCCTTTAAAATACCGAACTTGCCCCGGTCAGAAAATATTCACATAACTCTTATTTGGTGAGAGAGATTTAGGCCACGACAATGATCGACAAATTTTTAACTAAAGTATTCGGCAGCAGCAATCAGCGTTACCTCAAAGCAATCCAGCCGCTGGTTGATCAGATCAATGCCCTGGAACAGTCTATAAAAAAACTTTCTGACAAAGAACTTCTCGCGCGCACAGGTTTCTTTAAAGACAAGGTGCAAGATGCCGTTGCCGAGATCAAAGACAAAGCCGAACTTAAGCGAGTAGAGCGAGAGATTCTCGACGAGCTTCTACCAGAGGTCTTTGCCATAGTGAGAGAAGCCAGCGTGCGCACTACGGGCATGCGTCACTTCGACGTGCAGTTGATCGGCGGCATCGTTTTGCATCAGGGGAAGATTGCTGAGATGCGCACAGGCGAAGGCAAAACACTGGTGGCGACGCTACCGGCATACCTGAATGCCCTCACGGGTCGGGGTGGCGTGCATGTGATTACTGTGAACGATTACCTTGCCTCCCGTGACGCGGAGTGGATGGGACAGATTCACCGCTTCCTCGGTCTGGAGGTTGGCTGTATCCAGAACGATATGGACGATTTCGAGCGACAGACTGCCTATGCCGCCGACATCACTTACGGGACCAACAACGAGTTTGGTTTCGATTACCTGCGCGACAACATGAAGTTTGACCTCGCGACCTGTGTCCAGCGCGGTCATTACCACGCGATCGTCGACGAAGTTGATTCCATCTTGATCGACGAAGCCCGCACACCCCTAATTATCTCAGGGCCCTCTGACGAAGCGACGGATAAGTACTACAAGGGTGACGCCATCATCCCGCAACTCAAACGCGGTGAGGATCAGGACGGAGTCAAGACTGGTGATTACATTGTTGATGAGAAGGCGCACACTGCCGTGCTCACCGAGGATGGTGTGGACAAGGCAGAGCGTCTGCTGGGAGTTGGTAATCTCTATGATCCTTCTAACATGGATCTGCTTCACTGTGTCGAGCAGGCGCTGAAAGCACACACGCTCTACAGATTGGACCACCAGTATGTGGTGCAGGATGGCGAAGTGATCATTGTGGACGATTTCACCGGGCGCCTGATGAAGGGCCGGCGTTGGTCTGACGGCTTGCACCAGGCGGTAGAGGCCAAAGAGGGCGTTAAGATTGAGAAGGAAAACCAGACCCTGGCCACCATCACCCTCCAAAATTACTTTCGCCTTTACGAAAAGCTTTCCGGCATGACCGGCACTGCTGAAACGGAAGCTGCCGAGTTTAATTCCACCTACAAACTCGACGTCACGGTCATCCCGACCCACATGCCGATGGTCCGCAGGGATTTCTCCGACGTGATCTATCGCACGCTGGGAGAAAAATGGGACGCTGTTATTGAAGAAATTAAAGACTGCCACGAGCGCGGTCAGCCGGCCCTCGTGGGCACCGTCTCGGTCGAAAACTCAGAACTGATCGCCCGCCGGCTGCAGAAGGAGGCGGTACCGCATAATGTTTTAAATGCCAAGTACCACGAGCGCGAAGCGGAAATCGTGGCCCAGGCGGGACGCAAGGGCGCGGTAACTATCGCTACCAACATGGCCGGCCGGGGTACCGACATTCTGCTGGGCGGCAATCCCGACTTCATGGCGCGGGAGTTCTTGAAGAGTGAAGAGATCGATCCCGATGAAGCTACCGAGGAGCAGTGGTCCAAGGCGTTCGCGGGTGCGAAACGCATCGTCGAAGCGGAGCACAACGAAGTCGTAGGAATAGGCGGACTTCACATCGTCGGCACCGAGCGTCACGAATCACGCCGCATTGACAACCAGTTGCGCGGACGTTCCGGCCGCCAGGGCGACCCAGGATCGTCGCGATTCTTTCTTTCGCTGGAAGACGACCTGATGCGGATTTTCGCTGGCGACAAGGTGAAAGCCCTGATGCAGCGTTTGGGAATGGAGCAGGGTGTAGCCATCGAGTCGAAGATGGTTTCGAAGCGCATTGCCTCGGCGCAGAAATCGGTCGAGGGCCGCAACTTCGAGCAACGCAAACACCTGCTCGAATACGACGACGTCATGAACAAGCAGCGCGAGACGATTTACGGTCTGCGCCGGCAGTTGATGGAAGAACCCGATCAGCGCGATTACCTGCTGGGAGATCCGCCGAAGTCGGGAGTCGCGTATGACCTGCTGTCCGATCTGACAAAGCAATACCTTAATCCGGACGTTTCCCCGGACGACTGGGATGTGGATAGCTACAAGCTTCAGGTCAAGACTATTTATGATCTCGATGTTGATAACGAGAAGATTGACGTCCGGGAGATGGCGTCGGGCGAAGTGGCGGATGCGATCTGGGAAAAGCTCAAGGTTAAGTATGCCAGGAAAGAAGAGCAGATCGGGGTGGAAGCGATGCGAACTTACGAACGCATCATTATGCTCAATATTATAGATGCGCAGTGGAAAGACCACCTGCTGTCACTCGATCACCTGAAGCAGGGCATTGGTCTGGTTGGCTACGGCCAGAAGGATCCCCTCGTTGAGTATAAGAAACAGAGCTTCGACCTGTTTCAGGAGATGCTCGATCGCATCGACACCAGCACAATCCGTTCGCTGTTCAATCTTCAGGTGGTCGCAGAAGAACCTCCCGAGGCGCTGCGCCAGCGCCGCCTGCCGCGTCGCTCGACAACATTCACCTTCACAGGTCCCAACCAGGGAGCAGCTCCCGCCGGCGAGGAAGCCGGCAAGACTAAGACCGTGGTTCGCGATCAACCGAAAGTCGGTCGCAATGAGCCCTGCCCCTGTGGCTCGGGAAAGAAATATAAGAAATGTCACGGAGCTGCGGCTTAGTTTTTCGGTTAGTAAGGTGGTCTATTTGACATTTGACGTTGTTGACTTCTTGTTCTTGTCCGTTCGTGTGATTTCGTGGAGCGTGTGTTCATTCGGGAAGGCAAACGATCCTCGCAGTAACACGAACCACGAAATAAGATCCAGGAAAAAATGACCAATGAGAAATGTCAAAACGACAAATATCAAATGAAACCGACGGAGAGCCATATGCGCGTGCCTCAATACGCTAGTGCGTTCGTTCTGGTCTCGTTGCTGCTTTCTCTCTCTTTTCTGACTACGGGTTCACCTGCGCGTAATCAGGCGCGGGGGGGGGGCGATGGCACCACGAACAGAGATACGGCGCGAGCAATTCAGACCTACCACCACGGCGATGCGAATGAAGCCATCAACCTGTTACAGGCTATAGTCAAAAAGCGTCCGGATGACGCAGACGCCTGGTACCATCTGGGGCTCGCGCTCAACAGCCAGGGGTTCGTAGGAAGTTCGCGGTCCGCATTTGAGCAGGTTGTAAGACTTCGTCCAGGCTCCGCGGAGGCTCATGCGAAACTGGCGTTCGCATTAATTGTCTCCGACAAACCGCAGAAAGCTTTAGCAACTGCCCAGCGCGCTCTGGAACTGGGCGACTTGAGTCCTGAGTCGCATTATGCGATTGCCGAAGCCAGCCTAAGAACCGGTGCCGCCACGAAGGCCGCGGACGAAGCTGAAACCGCGCTTATGATCAACCCTAATTTCACTGCCGCGCTAATTACCAGGAGCCTCGCCCACTCGCAACTTAAATTGTACTTAGAAGCGGCGGCAAGTCTGGAACAGGTTCTCGCCGGCAGTCCCGATGATATGGATGCCGAGACTTGGCGTGGCCAGGTGGAAGAGTTGCGCCGTCTCGTCTCCTTGGAATCGAGTCCGGCGCCGATCTTCAACATTAAGGACGTGACCGAGAAAGTTCGAGTCTTAAGTAAACCAGAGCCGCGGTATTCGGATGCTGCGCGAAAGGCGGGGGTCACAGGCACGGTTGTGCTGCGCGCAGTTTTTTCTGCCGAGGGCGAAGTGAAACACATTCTGATTAGCAGGGCACTGGGCTACGGTCTCGCCACCAGCTCTGTCAGAGCCGCCCGCCAAATACGGTTCTCTCCTGCTATGAAGGACGGGATACCGGTTTCCATATATCTCCAGCTCGAGTACAACTTCAATCTGTATTAAACCCTGGATCCTTTTCGAAGTATTTAGAGTAAACTCGGGGCACCGGGTTAACCGGCAGTCCACTACTTCGAAATGAGCACGATCACCTCAACCAACCCAGTCGTACAAGCAATCGTCAGTGGCAATGCTCCACAACCGGCCCGGTTAGCAGCCGCCAACGGATTGTTGCCGCTGCCCCAGGCGGATCTGCTCGAAGTGCTGGTGGCGCTCCGGGAGTCCGGCGACGCTGAGATTGCCGAAGCTGCCGCCTCAACTCTGGCTTCCCAAGAGAACCATGACCTGTTAGCTGCGGCAAAAGCGGGGGACACTTCACCAGCCGTACTCGGGTTTCTCGGAACGATGACCAGCAACCCCGATGTGCACGAAGCAGTTATTCAAAACGGCAACACTCCGGATGCCGCCATTGCAAATATTGCCGGCGTCCTTGCCGACGGCTCACTCCTGGAATTAATCGCAATTAATCAGCAGCGCCTCGTGCGCATGCCCGCGATCATCGATGCCATTTTGCAAAACCCCGCGCGGTCCGTGGAAGCGGAACGTCGGGCCCGCGAAACCAAGCGTGAGTTTTTCGAGAAAGAACGGGGCGCTCGCCAGATCGCCGGCGAACTGAGAGCGCAGGGTAAGACGGCGGCGGCTGAGTTTTTTGAAACTGCCGAACTCGATACGGCAACCGGCGAGTTAGCTCTCGAAGACGCCTGGCTGATTGCGCAACACATCGAAGTCTCGGATGCCGACCTCGATGATTCATGGCTGCCCATGGAGCGGTATGAGGAATTGTCGCCGGAAAGTGCTGCAGAACACGCCGCCGCTGTGCAGCGCGTTATTGAAAGCGAGCGCCTGGAATCCGGATTCGAAGTTCAACCCGAGCGCATCACGCTGATCCGACAACTCATGAATATGAACGCCAGAGACCGCGTGAAGCTGGCCCGGAAAGGCGACCGCGAGGCACGCGGCATTTTAATTCGCGATTCCAACCGCGTCGTCGCGGCGGCGGTCATCAACAACCCTCGCATTACTGATCATGAAGTCGAAACCATTGCTTCGATGCGCACCGTCTCGGACGAGATCTTGCGCTTGATTGCTCTGAACCGCGCCTGGGCGCGTTCTTACACGATCATTTACAATCTGTGTCGCAACCCGCGCACACCCATTCCTACGTCAATTGGCATCCTTCCCCGCATTCGCACCAAAGACCTGCAGAATCTCTCGCAGAACCGCAACGTCTCTGAAGCCGTTCGCCGTCAGGCTCTCCGCCTCGCACAAGCGCGCTCTGGTAAATGATGTAGCATGAGCTTCGGCTCTGGGCCCCCATGAATCACGACTAAGGTTAAGTTTCAGGTAGTCGCATTTTTCAGAGTGGCCTTAACGCGAGTCTGTGCGAAAGTCAGTGTGCCACATGGGGAAACCGCTCTGGCCCGCCTGAGGTTGGTGTGCCATAATCCGCTCGCTTCATGAAAACCGTCTACGGTCGTTCTAGTCTTTTTAACATGTCAGAACTGGGCGGTAGCACCGGTTCGATTAATCGCCGGGGCGAATAACAACCGGAGCGAACCCGGTCCTACCGCTGCCTTCTGACAACGACGTCCAAATACCAACCCAAAAGTACTATGCCTGAAGTAAAGAGGCCGATTGGAGATCCATCATGTCGCTCGCTAAACGTATACTGAACTCCAGCGCCGCGCTTTGCTTCGTTATCGGGTTACTTCTCTCCAGCCACTCGCTGTCACAAGCTCAGGCGGCCAATACTGACATTGCCGGCGCGCTTCGGTATCGCTACATCGGCCCCGTCGGCAATCGACTCACTTCAGTTGTCGGCATCCCCAACCAGCCGAACATCTATTTCGTTGGCGCGGCCTCAGGCGGCATCTTCAAGACCACTGATGGTGGCGCTCATTGGGAACCGGTATTCGATCAGCAGCCCGTTTCGTCGATAGGCTCACTGGCAATTGCCCCTACCGATCCGAACATTGTATGGTCGGGCACGGGCGAAGCATGGATTCGCAGCCACATCTCCGTCGGTCAGGGCATTTACAAATCCACTGATGGAGGAAAGACCTGGACCTTGATGGGCCTGGAAAAAACTGGGCGCATTGGCCGCATCGTGATCGATCCTCGGAATCCGGACATCGTACTTGCGGCGGCTTTGGGACACGCGTACGGACCACAGCAGGAACGAGGTGTGTTTCGCACTGCGGACGGAGGCAAGACGTGGGAACGTGTGCTCTTCACCGACGAAAACACCGGGTGTTCAGACCTAGTCATGGATCCCAGCAACCCACGTATCGTGTTTGCCGGAATGTGGCCGCTGACCATTCGCACTTGGGGACGAGAGAGCGGCGGGTCGGGCAGCGGTCTCTTCAAATCCACCGACGGCGGCGTTACCTGGAAAAAGCTGACTGGCAGCGGATTACCCTCGCGCACCACCGGCAAGTTTGCGCTCGCCATCGCGCGCTCAAATCCAAACCGAGTCTACGCCTTAATCGAAACTGGTGACGGAGTTCCCTTGAATGGCAAGGAAACTGACCGCGGGAAGATGTGGCGATCTGATGATGGAGGGGATACCTGGCGGCTAATGAGTTACGACCGTAACATGGGCGGTCGTACGCACTACTACTTCCGAACGGAGGTCTCTCCCGACAACCCAAACGAGACTTACTACCTGACCGCAGGCTTCGCGGTCTCAATCGATGGCGGCGAAACGGCGAGAATGGCTTCTTCTGGCAGCAGTCCCGGAGGCGACAATCACGATATCTGGATCGATCCCACAAACGGCAACCGCATGGCTGTCGCGAACGATGGTGGCGTGTCGATATCTGTTAACCGTGGCAGGTCGTGGTATCGGGTGCAGCTTCCGATTGCGCAGATGTACCACGTCACGGTCGACAATCGTATTCCTTATTACGTCTACGGGAACGAACAGGACGATCCGTCTTATCGTGGACCAAGTCGCATTGCAGGTGGAGGTTTCGGCGGCCAAATACCCAGGAGCGCCTGGCACTCGGTCGCAGGCGGCGAAAGCGGTTGGGCCACACCCGATCCAGTTGACCCGAACATCATCTGGTCGAGTGCTTCCGGTTCCGGCAGCGTCGGCGGCATCGTGGAGCGCTACGATCTGCGCAACGGCCAGGCGCGCAATGTTGAGGTTTGGCCCGATCAAACCAATGGCTCGCCTGCCGGCGAACTGAAATACCGGTTTACTTGGACCTTTCCTCTGACGATCTCGCCCCACGATCACAAGAAGCTTTACGTGGGCAGCCAGTATGTTCATCAGACCACTGACGACGGGCAAACCTGGCAAATTATCAGCCCGGATCTCACCACCGATGATAAGAGCAAGCAGGGCTTCTCCGGCGGCTTAACCGGCGACAACATCGGCGTCGAGTATTTCTCGACCCTCTTTGCGATCGCTGAATCAGCCAAAGAAAAAGGATTGATCTGGACAGGCAGTAACGATGGGCTGGTCCATATCACGCGCGATGCCGGAAAGAACTGGAGCAATGTCACGAAGAACATTCCCAATCTTCCGCCTTTCGGAACGGTAAGCAACATCGAGCCGTCGCGCTACGAGGCCGGTGCCGCTTATCTCACAGTCGATTTCCATCAAGTGAACAATCGTGATCCGTTTATTTACAAAACAAAGGATTACGGGAAGACGTGGAAGCTGATCACGAACGGCATTCCGCCCAGCATGCTGAGTTACGCCCACTGCGTTCGCGAAGATCCCACAAAACCGGGTTTGTTATATGTCGGCACGGAGAATGGACTCTACGTTTCTTTCAACGACGGCCAGAACTGGGAGCCTTTGCAGTCGAATCTGCCGCGCGCGCCAGTCTACTGGATGGTAATTCAGGAGCACTTCAATGATCTCGTGGTTAGCACCTATGGGCGGGGCTTCTGGATTCTGGATGATCTCACCCCAATTCAGCAGATGACCGACAGCGTGCGGAACGCTGACGCCCATCTGTTTCCATCGCGACCAACGTATCGATTCAGGCCTGCAACTGTTCCGGTCACGATGTCCGACGATCCCACCGCGGGTCAGAATCCACCCTACGGTGCAGCAATTAACTATTACTTGAAAGCCGCACCCAGTGCTGATGTGAAAATTCGAATTCTAGATTCTGGTGGGCAAACTGTGCGTACACTCGTGGGGACGAAGAGTGTTGGCGTCAATCGCGTAACTTGGGACTTGCGCGGTGAGCAGTCGAAGGAAGTTAGGATGCGCACCAGCCCCGCCTATGCCGCTGAGATTACGGTTGGCGCCGACGGAACGCGCGCAGCACCCGGAGCGCCCCGCATGTCTGTGCTGCTGCCTCCGGGAACCTACACGGTGAAGCTTTCCGCGGCCGGGCAAGAACTGACTCAACCTCTCGTCGTTAAGAAAGATCCAAACTCCTCAGGTACCGAAGCAGAAATACAAACCCAAGTAGCCATGCTGCTCGATCTCCGCAACGATCTGGAAAAAGCCGCTGACATGGTCAACCAGATCGAATTCATTCGCAGCCAACTTTATTCGATCACAACTCTGCTCGCGGGCGGCAGCGGTGATCGAGCCAGAACCGGGAGCGGTAGCGACCAAGTCAGAACCGAGAGCGGTAGCGACCGGGTCGAAGGCTCAATGTCGAGAGTAGTGACAGATGGGTCCGGTTCTAATTTCGCACCAATCAAGGCCGCTGCCGACGCTCTCGACACTAAGCTCATCGACATTGAGGAGAACCTGATCCAGCGCAGACTCACCGGCCAGGGCCAGGACACAGTTCGCTGGCCGCCAAAACTGCTGACCAAGATCAATTATCTTGCGAACGGACTTAGCGGTTCTGACTTCGGTCCTACAAGTCAGCAACGTGAAGTGCACACGCTCTTCAAGCAGCAGTTGTCTTCTTTCCGCCAGCGACTGGAAGAGCTGCTTAGCAAAGATCTCGATGCCTTCAACCGTGCGCTCCGCGACCGTGGCATCCAAAACGTCATGCCGCGCGCGCCGTAGCCTCAAATTGGAGTGTTGACTTGATCGGTTTTCACGTCCGACGCAAGTTGCTGGTGATGTGAGGCGCTCCCGTCTGCCATCACCAATCTTCTTTAGCGAGGTATTTGAGGACGCTCTTGATTGAGGTGACGGTATAGCTGCCGTCGGTTTTCATTACCGGGATGTGGCGATAGCGGCCGGTGGACATCTTATTCAGGGCGGCGGCCACTGAATCGTGCTCATGGAGCACTTCGGGATTGGGGCTCATCAAATCTTTTACTGCAGTCGCCGGGGAACGCGCCTCCGCACCGGTCATCTTGCGCAACACATCGTGCTCGGTAAAGATACCTGCCAACTTGCCGCCGTTCAAAACCAGGGCACAGCCTGAGTTTGAGTGTCTCATAAGGAGGACAACGTCGATGGCCGGTGTTTCCAGAGTTACCGAGATCGTTTCTTCTTGATCCAACCGGCCCAAATTATCGGCCATCACCGAGCGCGCCAGACCTTCGGCCGCGTCAGCGCGGGGCACGTCAAGATCACGAAAAGGCGCGAGACAATTGTCGCAGCGATCAGTGCCGTCAATATTTTCGTGACCACAGGAGGGACAGTTCATCATCAATCTCCAGATGTCTATTCCAAGTTCATCTTATCCAGTATCAACTGAGCGAGGCTCCGCTCGCAAGGGTCAAAACGAGGTCAGCTTTGACGATTGGCACCAGAAAGGTTTGGGTTTCTTCCCTATTCGAGGCTAGTCGCGGAGTGTGCCGGCACTAGCATGCCGGTCTGACGATCACGGCGGACTTTAACCAGTGCGACAAGAGCCAGGTAGAGGGCCAGCACCACTAGAACGGCGGCTGCGATGGCGTTTATCAGCTCGATATCCAACTGCCCGGATCCGATCTTGGTGATGCGAAGATTTCCCATGACCAGTGCGACCAGCGCCCAGAGCGTGATCACGAGTACGAAGAGCATCGGTAACAGCGTAAAGGCGATCCGCCGGCGAGCTTGATAAAGCCACACGGTTATTGAAAGCAATGTCAGCGCAGCGAGCAACTGGTTGGAAGCCCCAAACAGCGTCCAGAATTTTAACCAGGAGTTGGGTGGCGCGAAGACGATGAAGTAAAAAGGCGGGGCCATAGTCAGCAAGGTTCCCACCAGAGCCCCCAACCGACCTTTCCAACCGAACAGCTCTTGCACAATGTAGCGACCCAAACGGGTGCAGACATCAAGAGTGTCAAACACAAAGGTGGAGAAAGCCATCGCCCCGAAGGTAATCGCGAAGGCCAATTTGTCCTGACCAATGATGAGAGTGAGAAACTGTCCGATCCCATTGCCATAAATGGTTCCTGGCGCCTTTCCACGCGAGGCTTCCTGCGCGACGATCATAACCGTCACCAGGGCGATCAGCGCCACAAAGCCTTCAGCTAGCATAGCGCCGTAACCGACAGCGCGGATGTGCGACTCGCGATCAATCTGCTTCGAAGTAGTGCCCGAGCAAACTAGCCCATGAAAACCTGAACACGCGCCACAGGCAATGGTCACAAACAGGAAAGGAAAGAGCATGCCTGTCATCCCACCAATATCGAAAGCCTTGAAAGCAGGTTGCTGGATTTCGTAGCCGCCGAAGAAGATGCCGACGATGCCGAGTGCGAGCGCAGAATAGAGAATGAATCCACCGAGATAACCACGCGGCTGCAGCAAGGCCCAGACGGGAGCAATCGAGGCCACGCCGCAATAAAGAACAATTAGGACTCCCCAGGTTTTGTGATCGAGCACAAACCAGTTTGAAGTCAGGGTTCCCAGCCATGACAGTGCAAATGCTGCCGGAACGAAAATCAGCGTGACGAGCACAAGCGGAGGATTAAGGTAGCGTTGGACCAGACCGAGCAGAAGCGAAAGTGCCAGGTACATTACGCTTGCCGCCGCCACGGCGCCGCCTGGATTAAAGCTCAGCGATGCGGCGCGCAGCTCTTCTGACCCGGCACTGAACGTTCCGGCGGTGATGTCCGCGAAAGCAACGATGACGTATAGCAGGGCTATCCAGATGAAACCCATCATTGCCCGGCCGGCGCCCGGGCCCAGGTGTTCGCGGGTGATCTCAGCGATCGAAGTTGCACCGTGGCGAACTGAGGCTGCCAGACTCGCAAAGTCGTGCACGGCGCCTATCAGCACGACGCCCAAACCGATCCAGAGCAGACACGGAAGCCATCCGAACGCCTGGCAGGCGAGAAT
>JACCSP010000223.1 GCA_013812905.1 Pyrinomonadaceae bacterium | reverse complement strand
GCCGTAGCCAGACCGATTGATAACAAAGAGCGGCCGCTAGCAACAGCAGGCCAGCTCCGAAAAACCCGGCAGTCTGCTCGATAAGCTGGAAGGAAGCGAGGAGAAGTATAACAAGTCCAAGGAGCGTGAGTGCGAACGCTATTAAGAGACGCGGAGACGGAGACGGGCGACGGGGCGATGTAGTACTGCCCTTACTGTGCCCTAGCATCTCAGTGTCTCCGCTTCGCCCCGGCTCACCATCTGCCCGTCTCCGTGTCTCTGCGTCTCCCAGAGTTCCCATCAGGAGACTGCGCGAGGACGCTTTCCCAAATCGTCTTAAGGTCCAGACAATGCACACTAGTGCCGCGACGACTCCACCAACTGCGCCGAGTAAGAGCGAGATGGGAGCAACATGCAGCTTGAGCATCGTAGTTCCGACGGCCTCCACCCACCAGGTGCTCAAGCCCGTCATCATCAACTTGCCATACGCCAGGGCACCGGCGAGCCCAATCAAACTGCCGAGAATTGAAATGACAATGCCCTCGAAAAGAAACAGCTTGCGCACGCGTGAAGCCGGATAACCAATCGCTTGCAGCAGCCCAATCTCGCGCAGACGCTGTTCCACGCCCAGCTTGAAGAACAAGGCGGTCAAAAGCAACGCCGAAATAACCAGAAAGAAACTGAAATAAAGAAAATACTCGCCGAAGTTTGTAGCTCCACGCGAAGCCTCCAGACCCTGCGCGCGCACGGGCAGAATCGAAAAACCGGCGTGGAGCGGGTCAAGGGTTTCGCGAAGAACTCGGTCGAAGGCTAGATGCGTTTCCGCGAGCGTCCGTCCGCGCTTGGGCCAGACGCGCAGCGAGGTGACCTTGCCGAAACGCGTTTGCCAGAGTTCTTGTCCAACTGTGAGTGGGATGAAGCCCTTAGGCGTTGCGCGATATTTTTTCCAATACTCCTCGTCCTGAGGGCGAATGCGCTTCAAATCAATCGGAAACGGCGGGTCCCAGTCGCCAAGCGTTTCCGACTCGGTGATGCCGGGGTAATCCGGCACGAGATCCCGGTCGGCCGCGAGTCCCTTCATCGGGATGATGCAGGCCACGCGAAACTCAGCCGAACGGGTGGCGAGCTTTCCCTCTGCCAGCCAAACGTAATAATCAAGCGTGACACGCTCGCCGAGCTTGACCTGAAGATCGGACCCCGCCCATTCGTTAAGCATAATCGGAGGCAAGTGTGCCGTCGCCGGTACCGTCCCTTTTCCCTCAGAGAAATCGCAACCGCCGGCAACATGCCAGGACTCACCGTGCTGCATTACGTCCAGCAGCTCGGCGTCGACGCCTGTGACAGTCGAGTACGGAATCTCGCGCTTGTCATCTCTTAGGATGCTATTGATGAGATAAGACAGATACGGCACTGCGCCGGAAGTGTCCGCAGACTGCGTTGCCATCTTCACTCGCTCCGCCAAAGATTCAGGGATGAATCCCGCTGAACTCTCAACCGACAACGCCTTCTGCTCGTCCAAAACTCGCAGCTGGATGCCATAGTCTTCAAATGAAGCCGTGTCTTTCAAAATCCGCACGAGCAAATCTTTCCTGGCAGACTGCCTCGTGGCGTCAGCTTCGCTCCGCGAATTTTCATTCACGAGAATGAGGTTGGCTTTGCCATCCTGGTCCAACTCCTTTTGCAGCGATTTCAGCGGTACAAAGACCGCCCGGGTGGCGCCTTGACGAGGCTGCACCGAAAACTCGCCCAGGGCTGCAGAGGAAAGCGACTCACGCATCGTCAAGCGCAACGTGCTGCCGAGATCTTCTTTTTTGCTGTGCAGCGATTCGACCGGAATCTCCGAAGGCTTCTGCACGCGGAGTAATAAGGCATCGCCCGCCGTGCTGCCCAACTCCCGAGCCAAACCATCGCTAACCAAAATCTCGCGATCGAGTGGCCCACGATGCGGCTGCCCATGGAATGTCCAAAACCTCTCATCGACTCCATATACACTAATGCCGGTGCCGAGTGTCCTGCTCGCTTCATGAGTAATCGATCCTTCAAGAGCAATGAGCGGCGCAGCAGCAGCGAATTCTCCAGGGGAAAACTCCGGGTGATTCTGAATGTCCCGAGCAAGTTGTTCACGGAAGAATCCTTCCGACGTGACTACATGATCAGTGTTTCCCAGTCGCAGTAAGAAAAGATCACGCAAGCTCCCGCGTACGGAATCGCCCACCAGCAACGCTCCCGCGAGCACGGACACGGCAATCGCGACCCCAGCGATTACGGCCAGATTAGTACGCCAAAAATAGGTAAGGTTCCGCTGTAGGAGCTGCCCGGTGGTCATCTGAGTTTTCGGAGTTGTTGATCGGTTAACTCGTAGCGCAGGGGAAACCGTGAGGCCAGCTCGGCATTGTGGGTCACCACCACCAAAATCGTCTTCTGTTGCTGGTGTAGCTCGAAGAGCAGGGAAGCCACCACTTCGGCCGCCTGGTGGTCTAGATTGCCGGTTGGTTCATCGCACAAGAGGAGTTGCGGTTTCATTACCAGCGCGCGAGCCAGGGCCACACGCTGCTTTTCGCCTCCGGAAAGTTCTGCCGGCCGATGCTCGAGGCGATCTTTCAGCCCTACCTCCGTCAACAACGACCGGGCGCGTTCGCTATCATGACCGTCTTTCGATGAGACCAGCGTGGGAGTTAGAACATTTTCAATCACAGAACACTGGGGCAGAAGGCAGTGGTCTTGAAAGATGAAGCCAATTTCACGATTGCGGAATGCAGCCAGCTGCTTCTCTTTGAGTTGAAAGGGATTCTTACCGTTGAGGGTGACTGTGCCGCTGGTGGGAGGTTCCAATGCACCCATCATGTAAAGCAGTGTACTCTTGCCGCTACCGGAGGGACCCATGATCGACAATGCGTCGCCAAGAGAAAGCGAGAGCGAGATATGGGAAACTATCTTGAGGGGCCCCCGAGGAGTTGGATACTCCTTGGAGACGTTATCAACCTTCAGCACAAAACCTCCGAGAGAGACTAGCCGCAGATGAACGCGGATAGACGCGGATCAGAAATAGGACAGTCCGAGCGACAAGAAGTTGAGAGTTCAAGCTTTAGCTTGGCCGCCGCGTAAGCCACACCCTAAAGGTTGAACTCTCAACTTCTTGACTCCAAATAAGCCATTGAAACAAAGGCTCCAAGCGCCCGGGTCAAATCGAGTTCGGCTGGATCGCAGCACTTTTTTGTGTTGGCTTTTCGTGCTGATCCGCGCAAATCCGCGGCTACTGACGCTCTTATAAACTTCAAGTGCGCGGTCGGCCATCCGCGCCACACTGTAATGCTGGCGCACATTCTCAAATCCGCTCATACCAAGCTTCTCGCCAAGCTCTGGGTCGCGATAAATATCTAAGATTCCCTGGGCTAGACTTTCTGGCCTGTCAGGCTCGACCAGCAAACCGCCGCTCGTCTTTTCAATGATCTCAGTAAAGGCCCCGCGTCTCGGCTGCACCACCGGGACGCCGCAAGCCATAGCTTCAAGTAGAAAGATTCCCTTTGGTTCGTCGTACGTTGCCGGCACGGAGAGCAGGTCGAGTTTTCGCAGGAACGCAATCTTCTCCTTGCGATCCAACCCACCTCGATAGTTAAATTCCGCGCCCAGCCCGGCGGCTTTCATGGCGTATTCAATCTCGCTGAGGTAACTCTTATGCTCCGGTGCCAAGTATCCCGCCACTTCCAGCCGCGCTTCAGGAAGGCGCCCGTCCCCGCGCAATCGTCGGTAAGCCTCGGCCAGAACATGCAAGCCTTTTTCCGGCGCGACGCGCGCGAAAAATCCCACCGTGAAGGGCTGCGATGATTCACGTTGCCTTTTTTCATACCCCTGCAGGTTGATGCCGAGCGGCACTACTCGAATCTTCTCCCGTGGAATCCCTAAATAGTCAGGCATAAAATCCGCGTAGTATGCACTCACGGAAATGAAAACGTCCACATGCTTGATATTTTGCCGGATGAGATCGAGCGCTTGGCTTTTGTAAGGGTCTGGCAAACCCTCGAGAAAGAGGTCCTCGCCCTGCAGCGTGCAGCAAACTGGCCGGTTCAATGCATCCTTAATCGGTTTAGCCAATCCGATCAAAAGAGAGTAGGGCAGGCTGACAACATCGGGCGGCGGCTCATGTCTGGCCCAGTTCGTTAACTTCTCAATCTCCTTATGCTGAAAGCCATCTTCGCCTCTCAACATAGAAACGGTCATTTCCCCAAGCATCTTCGGATTCGTCGAGATCGACCGATGTGAGGCCCACGTCAACAGTTGTTTGGAATCCCACAAGCGATCGAGCCAGCGAGGTGAGTTACGAAATGGCGGGACGTATTGTTCAAGATACACACTGATGCCGCCGAAGAAGACTCTCTCTTGACTCACATTTGTTTCGTCTGTGCGGGTTGGCGTGTAGCATGGCAACAGGGTTATGTCATGCCCTCGAGAAAGCAGCTCCGCTGCCAGGGCATTGTCGCGCAGACAACTCCCGCAATACATCTGACCTGCGCCACCGGTTAAGTAGAGAATCCTCACTGCAATTTCAGAAAGAAGCAGCGCGCTGGAACGCCCGCCGCGCGTACAGATGTTCGAAGAGATTCCCCTCGTGCGGCTGATCCCAGCTCACCTTATTTGTAGGGACCGGACCAACGTTCAGGCGGTCGACATTTGGTGAGGACACTAGTCGCTGGACTAGTTCCGGGTCCCGAGTAATGGCCGTGACCACCAGGCTAGGTCCCAGAGTCTCGGTAAGCTGATTTTGGGGGACGTTCACAACGCTGGAAAACGGGAACAGAAATTCCTTGTTGGCGAGGGGATGAGATGCGGCCTCACAATACACTAAGGTGGGCACCAGATACGAGCAACTGTTCCAGATTACTAATCGTTCGCCTTTCCGGTGAGCAGCGGTGATGTCGCGAGCGCCTGGCTCTGCCAATGCTTGATCGATGATTTGTGAGATGCGTGACGCGACGTTGGGATCTGCGAAAGGGGCCAGTTGTGCTGCTTCGTCTTCAGCAGCTCGCGGAAAGATTCTAGCCAAACGTTCTGCGAGGGCCTCACTAATCTCTTTGGCGTAGGCGGGAGTCCATACGGACGATGCGTTAACGCACGAACGCCCGCCATTCTCAACAATCGAAGCGACCATCACATCCAGATACTTCTCCCATTCATCGACGCAGTCTTCGCCCAGGATAACTTTGCTGTAACCCGGGCCGTGGATCTCCACGCGAGAGTCACTCTCCCAGGCACCGACTGCAGACGCATCTCCGAACATCATTCCACGTCCACAACTGCGCAAAATTTCTCCAGCGGCCGCGTGATCCGCAGGATAGAAACTGAACACTTCTTTCGGGGCACCCGCCTTAATCAGTGCTTGCACAATTCTGTAGGGAGTCCACGGCTCAGCGCTACCGGGCTTCAGAACCAGGGGAATTTTTAGCGGGAAAGACGGGATCCAAAGTGAGTGAACGCCAGGGGAATTATTTGGCAAGACCACCCCCAGGGATTCTGCGCAAGGAAAGAAACTGACGGCGTGGCCCTCAACTTCCCCGAAGCCATGGTCCAAAACTTCCCAATCAATGTTGCGGGTCAATCCGTTCAGCACGTTTTCCATTTCGGCGAGCATGCTGCAGATCTTCTGCATGTTTTTTCGGACCATTACGTGTGGCAAACCGGTGGTTGCCGAAACTTGCTTTACATAGTCTTCCGGGGTCTGCGGCGCATTGCCGAGCAAGAGGGTGTCCTTCAGGAAGTGATCAGCCGCGCGCCGGCATATTGCCACTAACTCGGCAGTTGAGAAGCGCGCCAGTTTACCGCGGGTTATTGCTTGATCGCGAAGGTCGCGCCGAAGCAGACCCGCATTAGCCTGGCTTACCTCGACAAATACTTCCCGTGTTTGGTGGTGCGGAATGCACGCTACATCAAGACTGGTGTATGGCTCTCCGTGACGAAGTAATGGAATGTGAAGCATTGTAGACTTCCAATTTTGATTCAACGATGACGGTGTTGAGACGCCGACTCAAGTGGCATTTCCGAAGCCAATCGTCGGTTGGCAATGTTAGTACACCCCCTCGACGACAGTGCCCGGTAATCCGGCGAACGGTCTCACATTGCGTACACCGTCCCACGGGTAAAGCTCGCATGGTGGTTCGCGTTCTGCTGCGTCCCGCTCAAGAAAGCGCGGCATAAAAAACTCTTTCGTTAACGTTGTCAAACGAACTCGACCCGTCTCGCCATAACCAACCACCCTATCTGGATTATCCGGATCCACTACCTCAATCATCGCGCGTGGCAGGGGTGGGTAGTAGATGACAGCGTAGTTATCTTCTGGGATCCGCGGCTTGTGTACGGCCAGACCCATCAAGGTGTTCCCGTAGGTCGCGGCAAAGTATGCGCCGTCAAGCAACTCTTCGACTGCAAAACGATGAAACTGGGGCGTCATTTCGGTGCCGCCGCAAAAGACACCCGTGATGCCGAGCTTCTTAAGCGAGACCTTCTCGCACAATGCTTCCAGCAGCTTGGGAGTAGTGAACAGACAACGAATGTTGTCATGGGCGCGCAGCAAAGTGAGAGCTTGCTCAATCACGTGTTGCTTGTACCGCTCGGCCATCTGCGGCTGGCCCATCTTCAATAGCTTGATAACCCAGCGCGGATCGAGATCGACCATGAAACAGATGCCGCCGCGATATTGCGCCAGGTGTTCGACCGCTAGCCGCAAACGCCGGGGGCCAGTTGGACCGAGCGAGAGCCAATCGGTTTCCTTGGGAAAGTACTCATCGGGCAACGTTGCGCTGAAGGCTTCGTAGTCGAGACGAAAATCCTCGATATTGATCCGAGACTTAGGAACCCCCGTACTGCCGCCCGTTTCAAAGGTATAGATGGGGCGCCCCGCATGACCCTTCGGTACCCAGCGGCGAACCGGACCACCACGCAACCATTCATCCTGAAAAGGGCCCAACTTCGATAGATCGTCGTAGGTTTGGATTACCTCTCGTGGATCAAAGGAAAGTGTCTGCGCCAAATCCAACCAGAAAGCGCAGCCCGTCTCCGGGTCAAAATGCCATTTGACGACCTCGCGCACCCAGGCATCGAGGGTTGTGCGTGATTGTTCTATGTTGATCTCGAGCGTCGCTTCAGCAGTAGACATTTTGCTCCAGGGTTTGGCTGGCCCAGCTAGCGTTTCTTTAACAATAAAATACCAGAGGAGGTTTTGAAAACATAACCCCAAGCGCCGGGGTATTCTTCAGTAGCGACTTTGCTGAAACTACTTACGCTCTAACTAAGACGGCACAACTCTCGCCCGCAGTAATCGCGTCGTATTCTTTGTGTTTCGTCCTTTACAGTCAGTCAAGTTACATATGCAATAGGTAACTTTCTCTAAGACCTCATCAAACACTCGATATTAAATAGTGGGCGCGCCTCCTGCGCTGCGATGATCGTCTCGGGGCCTGTCGCTTCTCAGGATTAGGATGTCAGGCCTTCGAGTTCTTCAGCGGTTCGAGGCCAGTCAACGCGAAGGAGGCGCGAGAGGGCTCGGTCTGCGAGAAGCTTTCCCGCAGTTTGGCAAACGGGGCAATAGTTGGTCTCGTTGGATGCGTAGCGGATACGTTGGATCTTCGCTTTGCATCGCGGACATGATTGCCCATACCGACCGTGAACGGACATCTCCGGACGAAACGCGGTTACCTTCTTGGGAAATCCTCGAGCCCCCGGGGGTGTCGGCGGGGCTCCCCCCTTTGCAGATCCGTCAGCTCTAGCGGCACTTGACTCATTCTCACCGTCTTTCTTTACTTGGGCGCGCAAGAGTTCCACCCAGTAATTGAGAGTTGCGAGCGTTGAGTTGAACAATCGTTGGATTTCCTCAGAGGTGAGCTTTTGAGTGAGCGCGATCGGGGACAGCTGAGCGTGCCAAAGAATCTCGTCTGAATAAGCGTTTCCGATACCGCTGAATAAACGGGCGTCAGTGAGTGCGCGCTTCAACGTGTGGTTGGTCGACTGCAAAACTTTCGCGAAGCTTTCCAGGTCAGTCTCAAAAAGCTCGAGACCGCCCGGGTTCAGTCGATAAAGCCCAGACTCACCCTGGACCAGGTGTAAGGAAGCACGCCTTTGCGTACCAGCTTCGGTAAGTGAGAGAGTGCCACTCGAGAAATCGAGAACCGCCAAGCGCGTCCGGGAGGCTTTTACAGAACGCTCGTGCCAGTGAAGACGGCCGGCAATCATCAGATGGAGCACCAGCCAGAGATCTTCTTCGAGACCAATACAGATGCGTTTACCTAAGCGACGCAACTTGAGAACCTTGCGGCCTTCCGCACTGGTGATTGGCGGTTGTGCCGTGCGCAAGAGAAAAGGCGACCCCAACTGTACACGTTGGAGCGTCCGACCCAGAATGCGCAGCTCCAGCGCTTCGATATAAACGATAATGTCCGGGAATTCAGGCATGGATGGCCTAACTATTCTAACCCATCCGGCAGGGTACTCAGATCACACCGATTTGCACAAGATGCTTGCGATAACTACTATCAAAATCTTTTTGGGGGAATAGACTTTTCTGATGTGTATTGGCTTGCTCATCAGGCCTTTAGACCCCGGGCGTTGCGTGGCGAAGCGTCCGTTGAGCTAGACTCACGCTGAGGCTAAGCATTGAGCAGCAACATTGGGAGATGAATCGAATGGCGCTGATTGCAGCTAACGAACTAAAACGAAAAATGCTGATCGCTGTTGACTCACAGCCGTACGTGGTACTTGAAGTTTTCTTTGCTTCGCCGACAGCGCGAGGCGCGGCGACGATGGTGCGCACCCGTTTGCGTCAACTATTATCAGGTGCGGTCATGGAAAAGAGCTTTCGTTCAAGCGAAAAGTTTGAAGAGCCTGACATTGAGCTGTCGCCAGCCTCATTTCTCTATAATGATGCACGCGGTTTTCATTTTATGGACGAGAAGAGTTACGAGCAGTTTACCTTTTCGCAGGAAGCGGTCGAACTTGATCGTGGCTATCTCAAAGAAGGATTAACACTCCAGGTTTTGAAGTACAACGGCGCTCCTGTTTCATTGCAATTCCCACAATACGTCGAGCTGGTGGTGGTTTCTGCAGACTTGGGACTGCGGGGTGATACCGCAGCCGGGGGCGCCACTAAGCAGGCTACGCTGGAGACCGGTCTTTCCGTGCGCGTGCCGCTCTTTATCAAAGAGGGAGAACTGGTCCGCGTAAACACGCAGACAGGCGAAGTGGCCGGCCGAGCCTAATTGTGAGTCTCTACAGTTGAGAGCTCGATTCCATCGGTTCGTCTTTGCTCCCTTGCAAATAAATAGAACAAAGAGCAAAGCCACCAGCCTCACTTTTCGCCGTTGGTTCGAGGAAAACTGGATTGCCGATCCAGATGGTTGAACTGCGGGCGAACCCGACGTGCACGCTCCGATAGTTGTGTGTCATCAAGATTCTGAGGTTCAGAGGCCCGGTCTTGTCCCACCGGAAAATGGAAGCCGTGAAGTTTGCCGTGCTTCGGATCGTCGCTTCCCTAGACGGCTGATGGGACATATCAACTCTGCCCCTCACTCGGGTGGGATTTAGAACATTTGAAATACTCTTACACGTCACATCGTTCGCTTATCGGACGACAGAGGCCCACACTTTGTCAGGGGCTTTACTTGCAATAGGCCAGAAACTCGCGCGCGACTGGGGCAGATCTCCGACGGCACTGTTCTTGCTAATTCGACGCGAAGCGCGGAAATGAGCAACACCAAGGGCTTTCAGAAACCTCGTGCTATGCTGCTCAGGTTCGTAACACTCGTCTAAGCCTGCACAACAAAGCAATTGGATTAGAATCGTGAAGGATACACATCAAGGGAGGGAGCATGAAGGATAATACCTTACTCACCAATCAGGTTACGGAATTGTTATATCAAGCGCTGGAAACTGAAAAAGGGGGAGTGCAGATCTATACAACTGCGCTCCGTTGCGCCGTAAATGAGAAATTAAGGGAGGAGTGGCAGAAGTATCTGGACCAGACGAAGAACCATGTGCAGGTGGTCACGGAAGTACTTGCGAGCATGGGACTCGACCCGGAAACGGAAACCGCTGGCCGCAAAATAGTCCGCCACATCGGGACTGCATTAGTAAAAAGCATGGAGATGGCCCTGCGGGGTGGCGACCCTAAGTCGGCGCAAATTGTCGCGGCAGAATGTGTCACGCTGGCGGAAACGAAGGACCACCTTAATTGGAGTCTCATAGGTGAGGTCGCTAAGAAGGCCGCGGGTGACGGGGCTGACGTGCTCAAGGAAGCCTACGATCAGGTCGAAGACGAAGAAGACGAGCACCTCTACCACACCCAAGGCTGGACTCGCGAACTTTGGATCGAAGCCCTGGGCATGCCGGCAGTGCTTCCGCCACCAGAAGAAGTTCAGGACGTAGGAACGGCAGCGGAAGCCGCACAAGCCAAGAAGGGGCGGAAGAAAGCAGTCGCCAGCAGGTAGAGTTGCGAGCGGATTCTAGGCGCACAACGCGGTGAGGGTGTGCTAAAGCCTTTTAGCCTCAATGCTGGCAAATCCTGGGGCTTGCCAGCATCGGACAGATGTTCAGCATGCCATACATTCATGCCATACATTAAAGGGAGACCTATGACGACAAGGAAAGATTCGAGCAGAGGGAAAGACAAGGTGAAATCAGCCAAAGTGAAAGTGCAGACGGAGGATGCCAAGCGTGAGGAGTTGACGCTGAATTCTCCGTACCGAGGCCACGACGCCAAGATTGACGATTTAGAGAAGAATGCTGAGGACAGCGCCGGAGAATTCCTCACAACGAACCAGGGTGTGCGGATTAATGATAATCAGAATTCGCTGAAAGCCGGCGACCGCGGTCCCACTCTGCTGGAAGATTTTTTCCTTCGGGAGAAGATCACTCACTTCGATCATGAACGCATTCCTGAACGAGTCGTGCATGCGCGCGGCTCGGCGGCTCACGGTTATTTTCAGGTTTATGAATCGATGGCCCATTATACAAAGGCGGGGTTTCTCCAGGATCCATCGGTCAAGACACCAGTGTTTGTTCGTTTCTCGACGGTGGCGGGTTCGCGCGGTTCCAGCGATCTCGCCCGCGATGTGCGGGGTTTCGCCGTTAAGTTTTATACTCAAGAAGGAAACTACGATCTGGTCGGGAACAACATACCGATCTTCTTCATTCAGGATGCAATCAAGTTTCCCGACCTGATCCACGCGGTTAAGCCGGAACCGCATAATGAAATTCCACAAGCGGCATCTGCGCATGACACGTTCTGGGATTTTATCTCGCTGATGCCGGAATCAATGCACATGATTATGTGGGTGATGTCGGATCGCGCCATCCCCCGAAGCTTGCGGATGATGGAGGGTTTCGGCGTCCACACCTTCCGCTTCATCAACGACAGGGGCAAGGCGCGCTTTGTGAAGTTTCACTGGAAACCCGTACTTGGCCTGCACTCGGTCCTTTGGGACGAAGCTCAACAAATTTCGGGCAAAGACCCTGATTTTCATCGCCGCGATCTTTGGGAGGCCATTGAGAATGGTGACTTTCCGGAATGGGAGTTTGGTGTCCAAATAGTCGAAGAGAAGGACGAACACAGCTTTAATTTCGACTTACTGGATCCGACGAAAATTATTCCCGAAGAGATCGTTCCTGTGCGTCGAATTGGCAAGATGACGCTCAATCGCAATCCCGACAACTTCTTCGCGGAAACGGAGCAAGTGGCTTTTCACACCGGCCACGTTGTGCCCGGCATCGATTTCACTAACGACCCGCTCTTGCAGGGGCGGCTCTTCTCATACCTGGATACGCAATTACTGCGTTTAGGTGGGCCAAATTTTCACGAGATTCCGATCAATCGCCCAGTAGCGCCTGTGCACAATAATCAACGCGACGGCTTTATGCGCCAGACGATCAATAAGGGTCAATCGGCTCACGACCCCAATACTGTCAGAGGTGGCTGTCCGTTTCAGGCAGGAGCGGACATGGGCGGGTTTACCAGCTTTGCTGAAAGAATTGATGCTCACAAGATTCGCGCGCGCAGCCCTAGCTTCTTCGATCACTTCAGCCAGGCCACATTGTTCTATAACAGCCAGTCTGAGCCGGAGAAAAACCACATAGTCAGGGCGTTCCGTTTTGAGTTAGGTAAGCTGGAAACGCCGGCTATTAGAGAGCGCATGCTGGGTTTGCTTGCACAAGTAGACAAAGGTCTGGCCAGCCAGGTCGCTGAAGGTTTGGGAATCAGTGTGCCGTCTAAGCTGGACAAGCCTCTGAACATGAGCATACCGGCCGATGCCGATCCAAGAAAGTTTCAGCCGAAGCGCGTCCCACAAGGCCTAGAAGAATCTCCCGCGCTAAGCATGGTCAACAACCCGAATTTCCCCAATGACACGATCAAAACACGCAAAATAGCTTTTCTAGTCGCTGATGGATTTGATGACGTTGCCCTCTCAGACATGAAAAAAGCACTGATGACGGCGGGGGCACTACCCAAGACTGTGGCTCCGCGACTAGGAGTTTTAACGGGAGCAAAAGGCGAAGAGTGTAAAGCTGATTTTAGTTTCCTCACCGGCTCGTCTGTCTTATTCGATGCGGTGTACCTTCCGGGCGGCGACGCGAGTGTGGCAGCTCTCAAAGTCGAACCCGAAGCTCTTAACTTCGTGAACGAGGCTTACAACCATTGCAAAGCGATTGCTGCCAGCGGAGCAGGCGTCGCGTTGTTAACCGGCTTCCTGGGTGAGAAATTTATCGATAAAACCACCAGCGGCGAATCAGTCGCTGCATATGAGGGAGTGGTCACCAGTCGTGGGGCTGCGACAGACCACTTTGCTTTGGACTTCATTGAGGCCATCTCACAGCATCGACACTGGGAACGCGAAAGGCGTACTTGAGCCTTGCTCTACGTCGAGCGTCAGCGACGCGCTGATTCAGCAGAACAGTTGCTGCTGCGTTACACACAAGCGTTAATCACTCAGATATCCCAGACTGCCGTTTGCAACCGCCTTCACTCAGTAGATTAGCAACTTTGCCGTTGGTTATTGCTAAGCCACGACCGTGTGAAGGTAGATGAGTTGATTATGACTCAAGAACTGATTGCCGACATGCTGGGCGTTCGCCGAGAAGGGGTTACCGTGGCTGCCGGTCGTCTGCATGATGCCGGTGCTTTTAGTTACGTCCGCGGTCACATCAAGATCCTCGATCGTCAAAAGCTGGAAAGGACCCTATGCGAGTGTTACCTGGTGGTCAAACATGAGTTTGATCGGTTGCTCGGGTAGGCTTCCTGCCCTCATCCTTGCATTCGGATATGTGCGTTAGCGCACGGACAATCCTTGCCTGCAGTGGTATTCCTACCATAGTTGTTCTTTAGGACAATCACCCTCGACGCCAGGATCCGGTCAGCAACCTCTTCCTTGAGCCGTCTGTTGATTTCGCAGAGACAGCTGGAGAGGAAACTCTGAAATCGGAATCCACTAGATCCAGCACTTAGGCCCTCAATTCCCTGAGGGTAAATCCATAACTCAATGAGAGTGTGGTGATCTCGCGGCGTTTCCTAATCAGGTGATACAACGAAGGAGAAACTCATGGATCGCAACGAAGAAACAGTACAAAAGCGCGTCGTAGTCAACACCCCTGGTCAGCGAAGCGAGGTTCTAACTGAAAGAACAGAGAGAGTGCCGCCGGAATCTGGTGCTTCAACGGGTACGATAGCCATAATTGCCATACTCGCCATCACGGCGGTCGCCGTGATTTTCTATATAGTTAGTAACAGAAACGCGAATGAATCAGCCAACAGAAATGCGAATCTGGATGTGGCTACCCAAGCGCCACCACAAGCCCCACCGACTACTATAATTCAGCAGCCGGCTCCGGCGCAGCAAGCCCCCGTGATCATACAGCAGCCGGCTCCCGCCCAGCAGGCGCCCGTGATTATTCAGCAACCTGCTCAGCCAAGCCAAAGGGAGTTTACCAGCGCGAATGATGACGCGAACATGCAGGACATTGCCACAAAAAGGCTGACTCAGGAACTGGATATGGCTGGAGTGGTTATGACTGTTACCGATGCCCGGGCTGTCCTGACGGGGACTGTTAATTCCGCGGCGACAAAGGCGAAGGCGGAGCAGATAGTAAAGGCTGTTCGAGGCGTCAAATCAGTCGACAATCAAATTGTCGTGCCGGGTTTCTAACAAGCCGAATCTGGATCTGAGTCTGGATGACATTCGCCGGCAAGGAGCG
>JACCSP010000248.1 GCA_013812905.1 Pyrinomonadaceae bacterium | reverse complement strand
TACAACGCGATTCGTAATGCGGCTGCGCTGATCGATATATCGCCCTTGTTCAAATACAGGTTGACCGGTGCAGACGCTACCCGTCTCGTGGATCGGATCATCACCCGCGATGCGCGCAAGGTATCTGTGGGCCAGGTGGTCTACACACCTTGGTGCGACGAACGCGGCAAGGTAATTGACGATGGCACCGTCTCGCGTCTGGAAGAAAACACCTATCGCTGGACAGCCGCCGATCCGAGTTTGCGATGGTTTACACAGAACGCCGCCGGGATGGATGTTGATATCGAAGATATTTCGGAGACTGTGGCGGCACTTGCTCTACAGGGACCCACATCCGCACGCCTGCTGAAGACTATGGTTCAAGGGGCAGAGATCGAAGAGTTGAAATATTTCCGCGTGACTCGAGGCAAAATTGCCGGCGTTCCGATCGAGATTTCACGCACCGGGTATACGGGCGATCTGGGATATGAGATCTGGGTTCCCTCAGAGCAGGCACTGACGGTGTGGGACGCCCTGGTGAAAGCGGGGCAGGCTTTCGACATTCATCCGGCCGGCATGTTGGCGCTTGACGTCTCTCGAATTGAAGCTGGTTTGCTTTTGATCGATGTCGATTTCCATAGCAGCAAGAAGGCTCTAATTGATGAGCAAAGGTATTCGCCCTTTGAAATGGGACTAGGCCGCCTCGTCAGCCTCGACAAGAATCGTTTTGTAGGACAGGCGGCTCTGATTGCTGAGCAGAAGCGCGGTCACGCGCGTGAGATTGTCGGTCTGGAGATTGACTGGCCCGAGGTGGAAGCCTTGTATGAAGCGGTAGGGTTGCCGCCGGCGGTTTCGCCGATCGCCTCGCGAGTTGCGGTGCCGGTTTTTAAGGATGGGACCCAGGTTGGCAAGGCGACTTCGAGCACCTGGTCACCCACACTAAAAAAAATGATTGCGCTGGCGACGATAAAACACGAGAACAGTATTCCGGGAACGAAGGTTCAGTTTGAGATCACGGTAGAAGCAGTTCGTCATCGCGTGGCAGCAAGAGTTGCAAAGACGCCGTTCTTCAATCCGAAGCGGAAGACTGCGACGCCAACGTTTGGAGGCTGAGAGAGTTGGGGACGAGAGACTCGGAGAGCGGTAAGGCTTTAAGCGCCAAAGGCGCGAAATGATGTTTGATACGCGTCATCAGTATGTAACGCTCGACACTTCCTTATTTCGCGCCTTCAGCGCTTGAGAACTTATCGACTTTTACCTAGGGCGTTTTGCCCTAGGCTTTAACATTTTGCACCTTTGGTGCTGACGAGACTTGTTTCACGCAGCCGCTACCGCTCGCCGTTATGACAGGATTAACAACGCATGACGCCATCCCTGCTGGATATCATCGACAGCTACAATCCAAACGCTCCCCTCGATGAAGCGTTGACCATCCCCGCACCGTGGTACACGGATCAAGACCTCTACAATCTTGAACTCCAAACGGTCTTCGCTAATTCGTGGCAGCTAGCAGGTCGCGTCGATCAGCTGCGTGAACCGGGGCAATACGTGACCAGCGACATAGCCGGTGAGCCGATTGTTGCCGTTCGAGGAACCGATGGAGTGTTGCGCGGATTCTTCAATGCCTGCCGCCACCATGCGGCCGCAGTGATGACCGAGTCCGAGGGAAAGGCCAACCAGCTCCGCTGTCCTTACCACGGTTGGACCTACTCCCTTGCCGGAGCGTTAAAAGGCACGCCGGACTTCTCTGGAGTGTGTAACTTTGATGTTGCCGCCAATGGGCTTTTACCAGTCCAAACCGACGTGTGGGAGGACTGGGTGTTTGTCAGGGTGGAAGGGTGTGACACAACCGGGACTTCCACGCCTAACGACCGGTCAGTTAACGAGCTCGTGAATTTTTTGGGTGCGGATTTGATCAACCAGATCCGTCCGCTAGGTCTGGAGAAACTCCACTGGATGGAGCGACGTCACTACGAGTTCGACTGCAACTGGAAAGTTTTCGTCGACAACTACCTCGACGGCGGTTACCACGTGCCTTACCTCCATAAGGGCCTCGACAGCGTCCTCGACTACAGCAAATACACTATTGAGAACGGCCGGCGATTCTGTCTGCAATCGAGTCCCATCGTCAGCGAATGCGCTGAACCCGAGACCGGCGCCGTCAGAAAAGGGGACCGCGCCCTTTACTACTGGATCTATCCCAACTTCATGATCAACGTGTACGACGGCGTAATGGATACTAATCTGGTGATTCCTTTGAGTGTCGACAAGACCGAAGTCATTTTCGACTTTTACTTTCCTGACGTCTCCGAATCCGCGCGCGAACGCAATCGTGCCAGCATCGAGGTGGGTCAACGCATCCAGGACGAAGACGTTTCGATTTGCAGATCAGTGCAACGCGGATTGAACTCACGTGCTTACAATGCTGGTCGGCTCTCGGTACGACGCGAAGCCGGCGAGCATCTGTTTCACCGTTTGCTGCATGCGGATCTGCGCGCTGGGCTGATTGCACCTTCGGGAGGCAAGTTCATTTAGCGCTGATGGGCCGCAAAATGTTTTCCAAATATCATTTGATATTTTTCATTTTGTCATTGGAAGCCCGCGAAGCGAGCGACAGCGGCCACAAGACATCGTGGATAAGCATGTTCTTTGACCAGCTGCGCCCGCTGACGCGTGCTGATTGAATCTACTTGGCAGATGACCTGGGGCTCCGCTGCGCTCACGCCCCAGGCTTTAGGCTGTCGCCACGCTTCGCGGGCTTCCCGATGAAAATTACAAATGAGAGATTATGAGAGATGTCAAATGACATATGGAAAATGTACTTGAACCACTCAGCTTAAGAGCAGCGCTCCTTTGCAAAACCCTTCAGCAACGGACCCACAAACTGACCGCCGCGGCCGGCTTCTAAAGGTCCTCGGCGTCGGCTTCGGTCTGGCCGTTATTATCGGCAACACCATCGGCGGCGGCATTTTCCGCACGCCCGGCGTGATTGCCGAACTGCTTCCTAGTGTCTGGATGTTTCTCGGCGTCTGGATGGTGGGCGGGTTGTACGCACTGCTGGGAGCGATTTCGACTGCTGAACTGGGAGCGATGATCCCGCGTTCCGGTGGCCAGTATGTTTTCGCTCGCTACGCCCTGGGCGAATATGCAGGATTCATCGTGGGTTGGAGCGACTGGATCTCAAGCTGCGGCAGTACCGCGGCAGTTGCCATCGTAGTAGGTGAATTTGCGGGCGCATTATTTTCCGCTCTCGCCGGGAGAAGCGCGGCGATCGCTGTTTCAATCACGATCTTTTTTGCGCTCTTACAATGGCGCGGAATTATATGGGGCAGCAACGTTCAGAATGTTACGAGTGTGCTGAAGGCCCTGGCCTTCCTGGCTCTCATAATCGCTGCGTTCCTGCTGGGGGGCCAGGGCACAGTCTCGGAGCCTGCGAAAGTGATGCCTGCAGGCCTCTCGCTACTTGCCGCCTTTGTGTTGGCGTTGCAGTCAGTGATCTATACCTACGACGGCTGGTCTGGAGTGGTTTATTTCTCTGAGGAAGTTGAACGTCCTGGTAGAGATATTCCTCGGGCACTGTTCGGCGGCGTTACCACCGTCATCGCAATTTATCTTCTGGTCAATCTGGCCCTGCTCTACGTATTGCCTCTATCAAGAATTGCCGGACAAGACTTTGCCGCGGGCGCGGCCGCTCAGGTGATCTTCGGTGGACACGGCGACCCCATCTTCAGATTGTTGACTATTGTGTCCATGCTCAGCGCCATTAATGCATTACACCTGATGGCTACGCGCGTGCTGTACGCGTTGAGTCGAGATGGCCTCTTTGTAGGGGAGGCCGCCCATGTCAACGAAGGTGGCACTCCCACTGTAGCCCTGCTCGGGAGTACAACTGTCGCCGTGCTTTTTATCGTCTTCGGACGGACTTTCGAAAAGGTCATCACCGTGTTGGCGTTTTTCTTCGTCGCCAACTACACGCTATCCTTTATTTCTGTTTTTGTATTGCGGAGGCGGGAACCGGAGAAAGAGCGTCCTTATCGTGCCTGGGGCTACCCGTGGACCACCTCGCTGGCTCTGCTGGGATCGATCTTCTTCCTGTTTGGCGCGGTGGCGAGCGACACACGAAACAGCCTATATGCTTTGATCCTTTTGGCGGCAAGTTATCCCGTGTTTCGAGCTGTTAAGCTTCTGAGGAGCCGGTGACATGCACTGGAAATCCAGGAGAACTACTAAGGCCTGAGAAGGAGGGTTGACGAGATTGGACACTTAAAAAACTACAATTTCAATGGCTCGCCCATGATGAAAAAATGTGATATGTACACCATGCTTTCCAAAGTCTTAACACTCAGATGGTGTAAAAACATGACTGAGCATAACCAGCCTAGTAGTGCAGATGTTCCGCCGCCAGACGCGATCTTGATGCAGATGCTCTTTGGGGCGTTGATGCAAAGAAGTATTTGCGTGGCAACAAAACTTGGCATTGCCGATTTGCTCTCGGAGAAACCGCAAACCGCTACAGAACTCGCCGCCAAAACAGAAACGCATGCGCCGTCTCTCTATCGCGTTCTTCGCACTCTGGCGAGTGCGGGTATCTTTGCAAAGACCGCCGACCAAAAGTTTGAGCTAACACCGATTGCCGCACTGCTGCGCCAGGGTACGCCAAATTCGATGCGCGATTTTGCAATTATGATGGACGAAGAGTGGATCTGGTCAGCTTGGGGCGAACTGATGTATAGCGTGAAAACCGGCAGAGTTGCACATGAAAAAGTTCAAGGCCTAAGTTCTTTCGAGTTCTTTACACAAAACCGGGAAGCAGGCATGGTCTTCAACCGTGCCATGACCAACCTCTCGCTGAGTGTTATTCCGGCTATTGTCGAAGCCTACGATTTTTCTGGCGTCGGTAAACTAGTTGACATCGCTGGTGGTCATGGATTGTTGCTCGCCGGAATTTTAAAAGCGAACCCACAAGTGCAAGGAATTCTGTTTGACCTGCCTTCAGTAATCGAGGGCGCGGATGAATTGCTTCATAAGGAAGGTGTTCGACACCGAGTCGAATTCGCATCGGGCGACTTTTTCCAGTCGGTTCCAGCAGGAGCGGGTGCCTACATGATGAAACACATTATTCACGACTGGGACGACGAGCACAGCATTAGAATCCTGCAAAACATCGGTTCGGCAATGAACAAAAATGGGAAGGTCCTAATTGTCGAAATGGTTGTTCCTGAAGGCAACGAGCCGAGTCCCTCTAAAGCTCTCGACCTTCTAATGCTTGTTATGGAGGGTGGCAAAGAACGAACAAAGGGTGAATACCGAAAGTTACTGGAGGCATCCGGCTTTAATCTGACAAGAATCATTCCAACTAAGTCGCCCTATAGTGTAATTGAAGGCCAACCTGCGTAGTTTGGGACGAGCTGTGCTTCATAAACTCCCTACCTGCGAGCAGTCCGGTTTTGACTCATTTGCCGGGCAAACCTTATTTCCACTTCAGTCTTCGTTGCTGTTGCACTCCTTTTGGTTCATGGCAAATTCCCGAATGATTCTTGGGCAGAGTTACATGCGGATGTAGCTTTTAGTGGCTAGTCCACCACGACCGTAATCATCTTTATAAGATAAGGCAGTGACCCCCGAACGCTGAAAAAGTTGAAGAGGTTTTCTAAGCCTTCTAAAAGGGGGCCGCCGAAGCCCGGGCCGCCTTTGGGACAGCGTTAGTGCCAATCACATAACGCTTCGCAATCAGCTTGACACGCTGTTGCTCTGGCATAAACGAGCGGGGAGATCGATAGAGTCTCCGGCATTTGGCAGCGCTTTCTTCGATACCATGGTTGAGGTCCCGCCCACGGTGATCGGAGAAGCCTGGGATCTTACGGCATTGAGCGAGAGTTTGGTCGCGGCTGACGCGGGCTTCCGATGGTAATGGCAATGAGAATGAAAATGAGAAACGCAAAAAAATTCCCCATCGCTGCACCCTTAGAACTCAATTTTCGGGGATCCACTCAATCACCGCCCGGCATTTTCAGTTCGCCAGAAGTGAGGTCTGGGCCTGCACGAGCCAACTCTTCAGGGGTGGATTGTATGTGTGGATTCCCCTTATCCCTGGGAAAACTATTGAGCGCAGTGGGAGCTCCGACTTCAGGTTCAGTTGAGGGGGCGGTTGTAAGAACATCGGCCAGGCCCTCGCTGCCCCGGTGTTCCAACCAGTGCTTGTAACTCACCGTAAGTATCGCAACCCCTGGAATGGCGAGGAAGATTCCCGCGATCCCGGCCAGTTCGGCTCCAGAAAGAATCGCGATAATCACAGCCAGGGGGTGAAGGTGTATGCCCTGTCCAATAAGTTTTGGATAGACTACGTAGTCCTGCACTATGCGCAGCACGCCGAGAAACAGAATAACCGTCAGCGCCGAGAAAGTTCCGGCATGAAGAGTGGCCACAAAAGCGGCAAGCACAGCAATCAGCAGTGGGCCAATGAGTGGGACGAATTCAAAAATACCCGCTATTAAACCCAGCACCAGGGGGCTGGGAAGCCCCAGCAGGGCGAAGCCAATCGTGCAAACAATTCCGATAAACAGACAGGCGGTCAATTGAGCGCGAACATACGCTGCCAGGGTACCGCTAATGTCTTGAAAAAACTCATCGCCGCGCCAACGCCAACGTCCGCGCGGGAGCATCTGTAGTGCGGAATTGCGAAACTCCTCCGCGTCTTTAAGGAAAAAGAAACTCAGGACCGGAATCAGGACTAACCATGGAATGTAAGCGAGCCAACCTATCATGTGTTCGAGTACCAGGCCCAATGTTCCCCTGACGCGCTCAACTACCCGAGGCACCTCGCTGTTTATCGCGTCCATGACTGGCGAGGGCAGTCGCATCCGCAGGTAAGCATTTAATCGTTGAGTACTGGTGCCAAAATCTCTCCAGTATCCACGGGCCTGCTGAGTAAACTCCGGAAACTGGCTGCCCAGACGCGGTACCAGCAGGGAGATAGCGATAACAATGGCTCCGATGAGAATTATGTAGGCGAGGGAGATAGCCAGTAGGCGCGGTATTGCCCGCGGGCGTCCAGAGATGATAATGGGTCGCCGCAGAAAGTCCACCAGGGGCGAGACGAGATAAGCGAAAAAGACCGAGAGGATGAGAAGCAGGATCAGGCCCGTTAGCTTGACGAGTATCCAAAGCGTAATTGCCACCATCAGCACGATGACGATCACGCGCAGGATTACCCGCGTCTGCGGCCACGACGCCTCAACTGCGGCTTTCGCCGCGGTTCGGGCCACCTCTTTGGATTTCTCTTCGCTACTCACTATTTCGACCGTCATTGTAGTCGCTTGATGATGCCGCTTACGGCCCGGTTTTGGGAAGGACTCATCACGAAGTTCAACGCAAAAGTGTCTGCTGCGCCATGCTAGACCACTTCACCACGCAGAGATAAAGCGATTCTCGATCCATCAGTAAGAGCCTGCGGTGATCGCCTACCGTGACAGGGACACACAGGAAGGGCGCACCGAAGGGCGCCAAGCTGATGTCTCCTGGCTCGCCAGGTCCGATTGATCCTCTCAAGCTTTCACCCTGAAGCCAGTGTCAGACGCGAGCTAACGTAATAACGGGGGGAATCTGCGCCGGTCATGAGCCGGCAAAGTAGCCGCGGGGAATGTTCATGAACTTAGTTGGTTAGTTCGTCGTCATCTGCACTTTCTTCTTCCTCATCGCTTTCGGCCGCCACTGGAGCGGCGACGCGGGGCGCGGCCGGCTCCCAAATCAAGCCCCTCCATTCGTCGGTCTCGCCCAGTAGCTGAAGTGCTGCCAGCGGATGACTGGCGTTGCGTTCGATGCGCAGTACCTCGGCCACGACCTGTAGTTTTTTACCGTCGTCACTTTGCACCTCGAGACGCACACGGCTGCCTACGTCCGGAAGCTTTTTTGGCAGGTGTACGAGTGTCCCTTCGGGCCCAACATTCTCTGTCGTTCCCTCTGAGAGAATGTGAGCCCCTCCAGGCTCGTCCCATTCCGCGCGCACTTCAAAACTCACTAAATAGCGTGGCCCTGAGCGGCCTTCCATTTCGGTTTGGCGAGGCATTACTTCAACTCCTTATTGGCAAGAGCGATCTTGTACTGCAGAGTTTATAACGCTTTGGCCAAAACTGGCAGGATTTCTTAACATTTTCCATATGTCATGACTATGATTGCCGTCCGAAAGCGGCGAAGACGTTTTCAATCTACTCCACTTAATGCTGCAATCCGGGCTCGCCGCGGCTTAACGGGTCATCAGTACCACATCGCGGGCAGCGGGTGGGTCCATACGTTTCGAGATCGCGCCATAGCTCGACCCACCCGCTACCCGCGTGGTGGTACTGACCTCATCCATTGCACGTCTCAATTGGCAACCATCACCACGCGTCGCGGGCCTCCGTTGGTAGTGACCAATAACCGGCTCCATGAGAAATGACAAAGGGCAAGTGATAAATGATTACTCTTCCTCTGCTCGCAACTTCTCAAGCACCGAGAAATCTTCAAGCGTGGTCACGTCGCCTGAAACTGAGCCGCTGGTTGCAATTTCACGCAACAAGCGTCTCATGATCTTGCCGGAGCGAGTTTTTGGGAGCATATCACTGAAGCGTATTTCCTCTGGCCGCGCGAGTGCGCCGATCTCCTTGGTGACATGAGCGCGCAAGATCTCCTTAAGCTGATCCGACGGAGTGTGTGTGCCCTCCAGAGTAACAAAGGCAATGATGGCCGATCCTTTTAATTCATCAGGACGCGCCACTACTGCTGCTTCCGCCACCGCTGCATGCGATACCAATGCGCTTTCCACCTCCGCGGTACCTAGCCGGTGACCGCTCACGTTAATCACATCATCGATGCGCCCCATGATCCAGAAGTAGCCATCCTCGTCCACCCGCGCGCCGTCTCCGGCGAAGTAAATACCGTCAATCTGCGACCAGTACTGTTCACGGTAGCGTTCATCATCCCCCCAGATAGTTCTGAGCATGGCAGGCCATGGTTGTTTGATCACCAGGTAGCCGCCCTCATTTGCGCCGACGGGCTTGCCGTCTCTAGTCATCACGTCGGCCGCGATTCCCGGAAAAGGTTTAGTAGCGGAACCGGGTTTGGTATCAGTAGCTCCAGGGATAGGCGTAATCATGATCGCGCCGGTTTCGGTTTGCCACCAAGTGTCAACTATTGGACAAACACCTTTGCCGATGACCTCGCGATACCACATCCAGGCTTCGGGATTGATTGGCTCGCCGACGGAGCCTAACAAACGCAGACTGCTGAGGTCATGTTTCAGAGGCCATTGCTCGCCCCATTTTATGAAAGCGCGAATTGCGGTAGGGGCGGTGTAGAGGATGTTTACGCGATGGCGCTCGACGATGCTCCAAAATCTATCAGGCTCCGGATGGTTCGGCGCCCCTTCGTACATGAGCACGGTCGCGCCATTTGAGAGGGGGCCATAGACGACATAACTGTGTCCTGTAACCCAGCCGATGTCCGCAGTGCACCAGTAGACGTCTTCCTCTTTGAGATCGAATACCCACTTCGTGGTCATGTGAGTCTGCAGCAGGTAACCGGCCGTCGTATGCAAAATGCCTTTAGGCTTTCCCGTAGTTCCTGAGGTGTAGAGAATGAAGAGCGGGTGCTCGCTGTCCAATTCCTCAGCCGGACAGTTAGCATCAACAGTTTCCATCAGTTCATGCCACCAGTGATCTCGCCCCGCTTCCATGTAGATAGGCACGGCCGTTCGACGAACGACAATACAGGCTTCTACCGACGGAGTTTGCTTGAGAGCCTCGTCGACCGCCGCCTTCAATTTCACTTCAGAGCCGCGTCGCCATCCCCCATCAGCAGTCACTACGAGTTTGCAGCTCGCATCATTGATGCGATCGACCAAGGCAGCACTGGAAAAACCTCCGAAGATAATTGAGTGAGTAGCGCCAATGCGGGCGCACGCGAGCATGGATATTGCCAACTCCGGAATCAGCGGCATGTAGAGTGCCACCCGGTCGCCCTTCTGGAGTCCTGACTGCTTCAACACATTCGCGAAGCGGCAGACTTCTGCGTGCAGTTGCTCGTAAGTCAGTGTGCGCTGTTCGCCGGGCTCGCCTTCCCAAATCAACGCGGTCTTCTGGCGCCGTCCGTTGGAGAGATGGCGATCCAGGCAGTTGTAGGAAATGTTTATCTTGCCACCAATGAACCACTGGGCATGAGGAGGCTCCCACTGCAAAACCTTGTCCCACTTCCTGAACCAATGAAGTTCCTGAGCCATGCGGGCCCAGAACTCTTCTGGATGTTCGCGCGCTTCACGGCGCAGCGTTTCCAGCTCCCCCTTCGATTTGACATGCGCTTTTTGTGAGAACGAGGTTAGGGGAGGAAACACGCGTTCTTCGTGGGCCAGTGATTCGATATTAGTGTTTACCGTGGACATAGATGCTGGCAATGACTCCTCGGGAAAGTTTGCGAGAACGAACGATCGAACTAGAGTTGATCAATTGTCGCTCTGTGTATCACAAAATACGAGAGGCCGACAATGAAGCGGCTGTCTTGTCAGAACAGCGAGCGGTAGCGACCTGGTCTGATCTGCGGCGGCTCTCTGGGTTGAGGGTCGCGCCCGCCGACCAGGTCGTTACCGCTCCCCGTTCTGACAGGGCGATCCTTGCCCAAAACAAATGCCGGCGGTATTTTGTCTCGTAATGAGCGTTTCCAGATGTTCCGCATGCGGCGCCGAGTACCCTGCGCGCTAACTTTTACATGACTCTCTACGTAGGCACGAGCGGCTACAGTTACAAAGAATGGAAGGGCAGCTTTTATCCGGAGAAACTTCCGGCTAGAGAGATGCTCGCGTACTATGCGACACGTTTGCCGGCTGTGGAAATCAACAACACCTTCTATCGTTTGCCGCAAAAAAGCATGCTCGAAAACTGGAGAGAGCAAGTACCCACCGGATTCAAGTTTTCGGTTAAAGCTTCGCAAAAAATCACCCATTTCAAGCGATTGAAGGAATCCGAAGAGGAAACCAAATATCTCCTCGATACTACCGCAGCGCTACAAAATCGTCTGGGCCCGGTTTTGTTCCAGCTGCCACCTAACATGAAGAAAGATCTTTCCCGACTGGAGTCGTTTCTCGCCTCCCTGCCAAACGAAACCAAAGCCACATTCGAGTTTCGCCATCAGACCTGGTTCGATGATGACGTGTTGGAGCTGCTGTCGCGTCAGAACCATGCGCTCTGTATTTCAGATACAGACGATCTGCCGGTATCGCATATTGACAGAACGGCTGATTGGGGTTATCTGCGCCTGCGGCGTGTCAACTACTCCGAGCAGAACCTCGCGGAATGGTTCAAACGCGTTGGGGATCAGAATTGGAATGATGTCTTCGTCTTTTTCAAACACGAAGACGAGGGAACTGGTCCCAGACTGGCGGGTCAGTTTCTGAAGCTCGCTGGAGACTAAACGGTTGCAGGTTGACCGCAGCTGGATTATTGAGGGCATTCGCGAAATTGGTCGCCGGATACATTTGCTCGGCAACAAAGCCCGATATTGCGAATGAAAGAGGCGCCTGCAGCGCCTCTTTCACCTAAAGATACTTCCACGGAGTTAAAAGTTTCCGCTGCACTCCGGATGGCCGCAGTCGCAATCGATTTGAACAGTGTCGCCGACGCCCTCACAAGAAGCACCGCAGTATTTACCGTCTTGAGGGGGACAACCGCATGCCGAGTTCTTACAGGTTTCTTTCTCGTCTGCCATGGAATCCTCCTGAATGTTCTATCGGTTTGGGCTCACAGATTAACACACTCCACGCGCCAGTATAAGGCAGATCAAAGTACTCGAGAGTATGACGTCTGGCTAATGGTCTTTAGCCATATTTCAATAAGAAAAACGAGTTGCCACTATTTCGAAGATAAGGCTAACGCGACTTCAGCTCCAACATGCACGTTATTTTCCAGCAACGCGATGTTGGCGTGCAGGGTCGCTCCTCCACTTTGCCCGGCCATCCGCGACAGCAGAAACGGTGTGAGCTCGCGTCCAGCTATTCGGCTTTTTTCGGCTTCTTTAACAGCATCGCTCAATACTCTATTGAGCAACTCCGAAGGCACTTCGGCGGCGACGGGCACCGGCACGGCAACGAGCAGGGCGCTCTCAGTGGCCAATGCTCGCTGAGCTTTCACCAACTCCGCCACTTCTGTGCCCGAATTCACCACTGCGTCAACGCTCAGTCCACTCCTGCGCGAATAGAATCCCGGCAACTCGTCGCATTGATAACCAACAACCGTGACGCCGTGTGTTTCCAGCCACTCGCGTGTCGCCGGAAGATCGAGAACGATTTTTGCGCCGGAGCAAACCACTACGATCGGAGTGCGAGTCAACTCCGGTAGATCAGCAGAGACGTCGGGTAACGACCCCCGATGAACGCCTCCAATACCTCCTGTTGCGAGGATATGAATATCGGCCCGGTGGGCGATCCAGATTGTGCCGGCGACTGTTGTTGCGCCATCCCAACGGCGGGCGAGGGCGATGGGCAGATCCCGGGTACTAACTTTCTTGATGTCATCTGTTTCGGCGATTCGCCTTAACTGGTTTTCGTTCAGCCCCACACAAAGTCTTCCTGCGAGGATGGCGATGGTGGCCGGAACGGCGCCCGTTTTTCTCACAATCTCTTCAAGTCGAAGCGCAGTTTCAAAATTGTGTGGACGCGGCAGTCCGTGGGCGATGACTGTTGATTCCAAAGCGACGACAGGTTTCCGCGCGGCCAGAGCAGCCTCAACCTCGGGGCTGAACTCAAACAGTTGTCTATTTGTCATCAGTTTGGTTAAGTAAAATCAAAGTCGGCCGTGGCGGTTGGCTTGTTGAACCGTGCTGCCTGGGCGCTTCGGCGATCAGGAGTGACATGGGGGTATGATGAGTTGCGTCGGTGATGATTGTAAATGAATTTATGGACCGGCTGACTATGCAAGATCGATTTTTACCCGGTGTGCGATCTCTTCTTTTGCCGGCATATTTGTGGGGGCATTGATCCGGAAGCTGTACGCCACCTGAGAACCATTTCAATGAGAAATTGAGGAGTTCTATTTTTAGGGCACGAGGACCACTTTGCCGATATTCTTTCGTGATTCGATGTAGCTGTGGGCCTTCCCGGCCTGCTCGAATGGAAATGCGCGATCTACATGAGGACGAATCCAGCCTTCCTGGACTCCGTCCATTAATGCCTGCACCCACTCCACAACTTTCTCAGGCTCGTGCCACATGTGACCCAGGTTCAAGCCAAAGACGCCGCGGTTCTTATTCAGCAATCCGAGCGGATGAAATCTGGGCATCTGCACGGCTGCCTTAAGTAGTTTGAATTTACCCTTTAGGCCATTAGCAGACGCTATTGAAACCCCAAACATTCCCAACCGGCCAGTATGTCTCAACGCTCGATAGCTCTTTTTCCAATGCGACCCGCCAATCGGATCGATAACGAGCTCTACGCCACGGCCGCCGGTTAGCTTCTTAAGCACCGGAAGCCAATCCTCAGTGCGATAGTCGATCGGATGATGCAACCCTCGTTTCCGTAAGAAGTCGTGTTTCGACGGACTAGCCGTGCCATAGGTGACGGCCCCGATGTGTTTCGCGATGTCTAATGCGGCTAGACCGACACCGCCGCCCGCGTTATGAATCAGAACTCCCTCGCCTTTTTTCAAACCGCCCATCGCCACTAGCAGCGCGTAGGCCGTGAGATAGTTGACCGGAATAGCGGCCGCCTGTTCAAAAGTGAGTGAGTCTGGCTTTTCAAACAACTGCCTTTCCTTTACGACCACTTTTTCCGACTGTCCACCGAACCGCGTCATCGCAATCACTGGCATGCCGATCAGATCCGGATCGATACCTTCGCCAACTGCTTCAACGAGGCCGGCAACTTCATAGCCCATAACGCACGGCTTGCGCGGGCCATCGGGATAGAGTCCTTGCCGAGCGAGTATGTCAGCAAAATTGATTCCCGCTGCATGCACTCCAACGACTACCTCACCCGCACCCGGATGGGGATCAGGTTTCTCTTCTACCCGGAGAACTTCCACGCCGCCGTTTTTGGTGGTAACAACCTGTCGCATATCTTGCGCCCCCAATTAATATATAAATCGATCTTGAACGGACTTAAGAACCGGCACAAGGTATTCCACCGAGGGCTCACGCCGCAAGCACCATGTCGCTCGACCCACTTCTCGTGGGGGTTGGCCGGCCGATACACCGGGCTTAAGCCGCGGTGTGAATAACAGGAGATGGACAATTTAGCGGCTGTAGCGGGCGTTTACCTCATTACGGACTCGTCCACGGGAAGCAATATGTCGGTTCTGCCTAAGGCGAGGCTGGGATACTGGGCAGGTGGGCGTCGTATGCAAACACGCCTCATGGCGGCAATCAACAGCTCAGGGAATTACTCGCACTCAACGAAGCAAACGCAAGAAAGTTTAATTTCACCATTCTTCGTACGTTGCCAAAGACCCTCACTGACAACGAAGTAATCAGGTATGAACGGGTTACAAGAAGAAACGTGTCAGTAGTGTCTACGGGATACCGTATCTCGTGAGCACTCGCACAAGCTGCCAGACCCATCACTATTTTTCATGGTCTTACAACGGTGAATCAGAACTGAACGGCTGCTACTCTTTTAGTTGTCC
>JACCSP010000242.1 GCA_013812905.1 Pyrinomonadaceae bacterium | reverse complement strand
AGTCGGCGTCCGCATCTTTCCAAAGCGCTAGGAAATTCTGATACTCGGTCCGGCTCTTTGCCAAGTCACCTCTAATAGCCGCGGCGCGCGCCAGGCCCAGGTGGGCGAGCGGGTGTTGTTCCGACAGCGGATCAATTCCCCGGTGATCGATAATCCTTTGAAATTCCGCTGCTGCCTCTTTTCCCATGCGCTGGTCCAAATACGCCTGACCTCGCAAATAATTGTTTCCGACGCCGATAATCAGCCCGAGGTCGTAGCGACGAACTGATTCCAGCAACTGAATCGCCTGGGCCGCATTGCCGCGCCCTCTTTCAAGACGTGCCCGGATGTATGGGGCCACCATCTGCACCGTTGGCGTGTCTTTGGGGTAGAGCTTCAATGCCTCGTCGAGCAAAGCCTGGCTTCGAACAAAATCGTTGCACTCAGCATAGATCGTTGCAGCGCCGGCAATGCTGATTCTGCCCTTATGCAACCCGAGCGCAGCGGCGGCGTTGGCTGTAGCCTCCTGGCATTTGCCGAAAGCCGCCTGTCTAAATGCGAGTCCGATTAAGGTCTGCGCAGCATTGTCCTTACGACCCTGGTTCTTAAAGAGATCTATCGAGCGTCGCCTAAGCTCTTCAGCTTTCTTTAACTGCCCCGAAGCGGCTGCTACTGATCCTCGCGCTGCGGTGAGGCCAGCCTCGAAGGATTTGCCCGTGGCCCACTGAACTTCGCGCTCAATGGCTGCCTGGTCGCCGCGAATGAATGCTAAATCAGCGCTGGCGAAATGCACGGATGCACTGTCCGGGTGGAGCGATCGCAACTGTTCCAAGGCCACGTTGGCTTCATCAAAACGATTTAGCCCCATGAAACTACCAATCAGATTATCTCTGGCGCTGGAGTTGTTCGGGCTTAAGCGAACAGCCTCGAGGGATTCTTTCAGGGCGTCGTCGTATCTCCCGAAAATCATGTAGTTGAGAGCCAAATTGTTATGAGGAATGAAGTCGTTTGGATACAGCCGGCTCCAGGTTTGCAGCACTCCCATCGCTTTATCAATGTCACCGTCAACATAGTTGTAGTATTTCTCAGAAATGTAGAAGCGTTCACGTTCGCTAACGCGGTCGCGAAGGTCGAACGCCTTCTGAGCATATGGTTGGGCCTCGTCTCTTTCATCTCGATTTCCGTGAAATACCGCGACGCGTGCATAAGCCATGGCAAAATTCGGATCCAGCTCAATGGCCCGTTTATATAAGTTGACCGCTTCCTCCGGTTTCCCCTTTGCGCGCTCTTCATTCCCCATCGCATATGCCTTAAGGGCTTCCAAAGAAGAGGTTGTAGCTTGCTCTATTGGAACATCATGTTTCTTGATTGAACTGAGTGATTCGCCCAGCTTTTCACGCAATTCCGACGCAGCCTGGCCCAGCGAGGACAATACCTGCTCCTTGCTGCCGGCTTCTACCTGCTCCCGAGCAATCGACTCGCCGGACTGCGCATTTACGGCTTCGAGAGTAATCACATAGTTACTTCCCAGGCTGGCGATCGATCCAGTAAGCATTGCTTTTATGCCCTGCCGTACGCAGATTTCCCTCGCGATATCTTTCGTCAGACGTTCGTCAGGAGGACGGCCCATAAACCTCAGAGCCTCACGTACGCGCTCATCCGCAAAAATATTCAGGAATGGCGACTGCCCAAGTTGCACGGCGAGTGCCTGTTTGAGAGTGCCGTCAAAAACGGTTTCTCCTGTAGTGTTGGTGAAGTCGGCGAGCAATACCGTGTCTTTGTCAGTGAGTGCCTGAGCACGATTGAAATAGAAAAAGACTCCGGCCGCTATCGCCAAAGCAAACACGGCAGCCAGGATGCCGGCGCCAGCCTTATGATGTATGATCTCGCTCACCACGTATTCGGCGCTCGAGGCTGGGTGGGCGCCTGTGCCTTCAGCAGTGGGCGCTACGTGATCTGAAACTGTGGGAACCGGAGCTGATGCTGTGATGCCGGATCGGGATACGCTTTCGGGTGCCACTGAACGTTCGAGCTCGACCTCAAACTCAAGCCTTTGCTTCAGCCGGCGCAAGTCCGTCAGAAACTCTTTCGTGGTCTGGTAACGCTCGTCTCTGTCTTTACGCAGAGCTTTCGTGATGATCCATTCAAGTTCGGCAGGAACGTCGGGCGCGAAGCGCGCGAGGGGCGGTGCCTCTTTCTGCGTTATCGCAACAATGACATCCGTTGGGGTTTCGCCGTCAAAAGGAGTTCGGCCCGCCACCATTTCGTACATTACGACGCCGAGACTCCAAAGATCAGTGCGAGCATCAACGGTTTTGCCGCGAGCTTGTTCGGGCGACATGTAGTGTGACGTGCCCATTACCACACCCGCATCCGTTTGCACCAAAACTCGGGTAGACGCTTCCGCGTCGGAGGGAGTCCGGTCACCGGAATCCTCGGTAAGTTTTGCCAGGCCGAAGTCAAGAACCTTAACGTAGCCGTTTCGACGAATCATGATGTTGTCTGGCTTGATATCGCGGTGAATGATACCGGCTGCATGGGCCTCTTCGAGCGCGCTGGCCACCTGAACAGAAATATCGAGAATCTGATGCGCTGCTAGAGGAGATCCGGCCAGCTTGCTGCGCAGCGTTTTGCCGTCGATGTACTCGGTGGCGATAAAGTGCCTGCCGTCATCTACGCCCACTTCGTGAATCGTAAGGATGTTTGGATGATTGAGAGCGGAACCGGCGCAGGCTTCCTGTCCAAACCGGTTCAGCCGGTCTCTATTCGTAGTGTAATCCTCGCCCAAAATCTTCAACGCGACTTTCCGGCCTAACTTCGTGTCTTCGGCCAAATAGACCTCGCCCATGCCGCCCGAGCCAAGCTTTTCTAAAATACGGTAATGGGAGATGGTTTTCGCTTCCATGCTCTTTTTCAGTGTAACTTATGTTTCCAGTCCAGGACCGTCAGGATGAAAACCGACGAATGAAATCTGCCCAACTTTCAGTTTGAATATTCCAAAGCCAGTGCCAATGTACGTATAACTGCCTCATTGGCCGCGCCATCAACAAAATGCCGGCCCCGTCAGGGCAGTAGCCCGACTGATAGGGACGGTCTCAAGACACCCCAGATCCTGCTGGCAGCTCAACAACTCTTCTGTCCTGCCTAGCCGATCAAGGTTCCGGCGATGGCCCGCTGAAACAGTTGCAGGATCAATAAAACGACCATCGGAGATACGTCGAACATACCCATTGTCGGAATCAGTCTGCGAAAGGGGCCAAGAATGGGTTCTGTTACTCCCACTAGAAAACGCATCGTGCGGTTTCCATAGCTCACTCCCCAAGCGAGGATAATCCGTGCCACAATCAACAACGAATACACAGCGAGGACCCCAAAGAGTACGTAACCGACCAGCGAAACAAGCGCTCCCCCCTGCAAACTGGTGATGACTCCGCTTACCGTAAAAACTACCGAGCCCACCAGCTCTAAAAGTAACCAGCCTAGTAGAATAGCAATCAGGATTGTCACAAATGGCGCCAGCTTTTGATCAAGCCCATAAGACAACAAGATGCGCCGCACCGGATTCACGAGCGGATCACTAAATTGCCGAATAGTGATAGCTGTGCGGCTAAAGGGATTTATGTCGGCGTAATTCACTATGACCCGCGCGAGGACCAGCAGGATTATGCCGACAATCGCACTGACGATTAGGTACCAGACGAGGACCGAAATTAGGTTGATAATCATCATGGCTATGGATTACGTTCACCAAAGATTGCGGTTCCCACACGCACGATCGTCGCTCCTTCTTCGATCGCCACCTCGAAATCATAACTCATTCCCATCGAGAGCTCCCCTCGGCCGTCGCCGAAGTGTCCTGCTGTTTGAAGTTCATCACGTAGCTCACGCAATCTCCTGAAAAATGGGCGCACCCGTTCTGCATCTTCAAAAAACGGTGGCAGAGTCATTAATCCCTGGATGCAAAGTCGCGAACATTGATTGACGGACTTTACCAGTTCAGATAACTCGGTCGCCGGCACGCCGGCTTTTGTTACCTCTCCGGACAGATCAACTTGAATCAGGACCGGCAATTCGGCACGATCTTCTTCGACACAAGCGCGTTCAAGCCGATCAGCCAGGGAGACCGAATCAAGCGTGTGAATCACACTAAACAGCTTTACTGCGCGACGAGCTTTATTCCCCTGCAAGTGTCCGATCAGATGCCAGCGCGCCGGCTGGTTCCCTAGGGCCGCAATTTTCGACTCAGCTTCCTGAACACGATTCTCCCCAACGTCAGTTACGCCAACACCAAGCGCTTCTCTCACAACTGAGACCGGTTGAGTCTTGCTAACAGCCACCAGAGTAATCTCTTTGGGCTCGCGACCGCAGCGTCGGGCCCCACCCTCAATCTTTTCGCGAACCTGGTCAAGGCGTTCACGAAGACCAGCAACGGCTTCAATTGGTTCAGTCATTCCGACTCGAAAATGATAAAAAAGGCAACAACCGACTGTGGTGGGCGGAACACCCCAGTTTCGCGGGCCCCGTTGCAGGTGATGCCAGTCCCCAGTTCCACCTTATCGTGCAGTGAACGGGACGCCCTCCACCATTTCCCAACGACTTACAGCTGGCACGACTCTTGTTATCAGTCAAGATGCTCCGATAGAGCCTTAAATGGCCCGGAACCTCAATTGGTTGACTACTGATTAAACAAACAAAGGTGGGTTGCAAGAGACAACCTGCCAATCTGGAGGATTGTATGAGACTTTATAACAACAGACAAAACCTGGTATCGATTGCGATGCTGGTGCTGCTGCTCGCGCTGACCCTACCTGGGACAGCTTTCGCTGATAAGCGCAACAAGGGTCAAGGTCGCGACCGCGACAAGCGCGACCGTAAATGTGACAAGTTTGTTAATTGCCATGATGCCCGCGACGGCCGTCGGGACGGCAGAGGTCCGCGACGAGACTGGGACAATCGTTCTGGTCGGCACGATCGCGTACACACCCGTTTGAACCGAAGACATGATCGAATTCACGATCGGGTTGGGAACCAGGACAGCCCGCGTCATACGCGGGCTCACCAGCGTTTGCGGCGGGAACATTCGCGGGTTCACAACCGAAACAACTGAAGTGATTCGATGAACACCGTCAGGTTCCGCAGACCTCGGGGTTAGAGCGGCGTTCTGAGAGCGAATGTCTAACAGCTGAAACCTCTAACAGCTGAAAGAGGGTGTCGAAGGAGGAAGTCCTGCTTTCTTGACACCCTCTAACTGCCTTCGCATAATGAAACTCCACTTGCGGATGTGGCGGAACTGGCAGACGCGCAGGTCTCAGAAGCCTGTGATGGAGACATCGTGGAGGTTCAAGTCCTCTCAT
>JACCSP010000234.1 GCA_013812905.1 Pyrinomonadaceae bacterium | reverse complement strand
ACGATCAATTACGATGGGCCAAGGTTCCCTCTCTTCAGCGACCCTTTTACACAAGCGCGAAGCAAGCAGGCAGTCGAGCTTACGCGGCGTGATGATAAGCGAGCATTAGAGCGCTTGATAGAAAATTAGCACTGCCCGTCCCCGAACTCAGCAAACCAAGGCTGGGGTAAGGGGTTTTTTGCAAACGACTCCAAAAATGATCGCAGAAAAACAAAATTCTCAACGTTTGTTACACGAACCAACACGAAACACACTTAGTGCTATTTCGTGTGATTTCGTGGATTGTCTTAAACCATGAAGAAAGCTGAAACAATCTTTGCCTGTCAAAATTGTGGGCACCAGTCGGGTAAGTGGCTGGGAAAATGTCCGGAGTGTGGCGAATGGAATTCTCTTGTCGAAGAACGCGCGCGTGTGGGCAGAAAGGGAGGAGCGCGAAACGGGTTCAGGCTAAGAGACGTTGCGGCAGTCGCCTACAGCGAGATTGAATCGCAAGATGACGTGCGCATTACTTCGGGTGTAACTGAGTTCGATCGGGTTCTGGGCGGCGGCATCGTGCCGGGGACTCTTGTATTGATTGGTGGGGATCCGGGTATCGGCAAGAGCACTCTGCTGCTGCAAGTGGCAAATAGGCTGAGTGCCGGAGGCACGGTCGTACTTTACATTTCGGGAGAGGAGTCTGAGCGGCAAATAAAAATCCGCGGCGAGCGACTGAGAATAGAAGCGAACAATCTCTATCTCCTTCCGGAAACCAATCTTGAGAACATCTTTCACGAAGTAGATCGCCTGAATCCCGGCGCTATCATCGTTGATTCCATCCAGACGGTTTTCTCGGCGTTGATTGAATCGGCGCCCGGATCGGTTTCCCAAGTGCGGGAAGTGGCCCACCAATTCCTGTTACTGGCAAAGAACCGCACGATCCCGGTTTTTCTTATCGGCCATATCACCAAAGATGGTTCGATCGCCGGACCGAAGACCCTTGAGCATATTGTCGACACCGTCCTCTATTTCGAAGGTGAACGGCATCACAACCATCGCATTGTGCGGGCCACCAAGAATCGCTTCGGCGCTGCGAATGAAGTCGGCATCTTTGAAATGACCGGTGCTGGACTGATGCCTGTCGCGAATCCATCCCAGATGTTTCTTCAGGAGCGTCCGCAGAATGTAGCAGGTTCAGTAGTCACCGCTTGCATGGAAGGCACGCGACCGCTCCTGGTGGAAATTCAAGCGCTGGTCTCAGGAACGAAGTACGGGACCCGCCGCAGGATGACGCAGGGTGTTGATCAGAACCGAGTAGCGCTCTTGATAGCCATGCTCGAGAAGCGTGTCGGACTGCAGATGCTTGGCGACGATGTCTTTGTAAACATAGCCGGTGGGCTGGACGTTGACGAGCCGGCGGCCGATCTGGGAGTGGTGGCAGCAATCACCTCCAGTTTCAAGAATGTTCCTATTAACCCTCATACTGCTGTTTTTGGTGAAGTCGGACTGACGGGTGAGGTGCGCGGCACGCTGCAGGCAGGCGTGCGCGCACGCGAGGCACAGGCCCTGGGCTTTGAGAAAATCGTCATTCCCGCGTCCAACATAGCCGGGCTCGAGCGAATGTTGGGAGTTAGAGTTGTGGGTGTGCGATCGGTTGATGAAGCGTTGCAGGAGCTGTTCTAGTAACCCGGGTGGCTCATGTCAGAACGGGGAGCGGTAGCAACCTGGTTGTGCCCCAGTTGCGCTCGGGCCTGGTTGAGACCAGGTCGCTACCACTCCCCGTTCTGACAGAAACTAAAGCAGCTCGACGGTATCGCCAATAGAAATTTGGCCGCTTTGCACAACGCTCGCGTAAATTCCAAGATTCTGGTCCGCGTCCTTTACAATTGATCTCAGCACACTTGGATCTTTGGGGAGTCCGGAATGGCCGTGGCTCGTCATGCCGCAGCGGGCGCACGGGATCTCACACTTAAACTCAACCGAGCCGACGCGCAAAATCCGGTCACTCCAGCCCGCCTCGATGAGTCCCTCAAACTCTTTGTCAGTCTCGATCAAGAAGTTCGGCCGAACGCGGCGCACATCCCAAACCGCGGTGGGGTTGAAACGAGACATCGCTTCAAGAGAAGCTGTGGTCAGCACGTTAATCGGAAAAGCGTCGAAGTAAGTGCCGGGTGGAGAGGTGAATTCGATCACCTCGGGCGGCATCACGGCCATATTGGGAATTGGCTCATCGGCTTCGCGACTGAAAAACTCGCGCACGTTAGCTTTCTGATTTGTAAGACTGATGATACTGGGTAGCGCATCCCGAAAGGCTTTGAAGCGACTCAGCCGCCCGAGCGTGCGAGCCGCGGCGGTCTTGCGCCGGTAGTGTGCTTTGTTGCTGGCGGGCTGCAGCGGCCACAGCGTAACGTCCTTTCCCAGAACCTGCGAAAGCCGGGAGTTCACGTCTTCGTCACCGCTGCCGACCTCTGAGCCGTCCGGGAAAGTTATTTTAACGCTGGGGGTCGTGCCCTGAGTGGGCTGCTCTTGATAGTGTGCAGCGCAGTCCATCAGCAGCGGTATTCGCTTGCCATTGCTTATCTCGCCGGTGGTTTCATCGCGCAATGCCCAGCCGCGATCGCCGGGAATTCCCAGGGGACCAACTGTGCAGTCGCCGAGTCTCTCCCCGGCCATCGACTTCACCGGATGACGCCAAATCTGTTGCACTGTCCCAATAAACATCCCACTCCTTAACGCCGTGCGCCCAAAGGGGTTGACGGGATTTTCACACGCTACACGCACCGTGGTGAAGGCTCACGCACACGCCCGACGCAGGTCCGGTTCTATGGGGGCGAGGAGCTTCCTGCGACCAATTTGGAGCTTGGGGCCGACGGGCAACGCATCTGTCTCTGACTCTCCGATCACGAAGGCTTGTGGTCTTCCTCGTCGGCATCTACGTCGAGTTCATACCGCAGCTGAGCAATTTGTGAAGAGGCATCAAGCATATCGATTCTTTCGCCAAGATTCGTTTTGCGAGGTCGGCAACACGACGAAGCTGCATCGCGACGTACTCTTCATGGTTCATTCGCTCAGTCATACGGGGGCGGACTTTGATTGTTAGCCGCCTTACGGGGCGCTTCTTTCAAACAAGCAGGGTCTGCCTGGGTGAGCCGTTTTTTCCATTTCGTTTGGGTTACTCACGGTGGTAGCATTCCACACCGATTTCAAATCTTTCTGCACCGTCGATTTCGAAAGCCAAATTAAAGGAGTCTACCCGAATGTTCAAGACGTATCGCACGTCTCATCGTTTGATATTGATCTGTTTGCTCTTCGTTGCAGCGCTATCCCCCACTCGCATTCGGGCCCAGCAAAGGCCGACGCCGTCGCCATCACCCACCGCAAGCGAGTCAGATCCACTTAAAGCGCTGCAGTGGCGCAACATCGGCCCATTTCGAGGCGGGCGTGTGACGGCCGTCACTGGAGTGGCATCGCAACCACTCGTCTACTATTTCGGCGCCACCGGCGGAGGAGTTTGGAAGACCACGGACGGCGGCATCAATTGGGAACCGATCACAGATGGTACGGTCTTCGGCACGGGATCGGTAGGCGCGATCGGTCTTTCGGATTCCGATCCCAACATTATCTACGTTGGCATGGGCGAATCGCCCGTGCGCGGTAACGTCTCCCATGGGGACGGGGTTTACAAATCGATGGATGCGGGAAAGACCTGGAAACGAGTGGGGCTCGAGGACACCGGACAAATCGGAAGAATTCGCGTACATCCGCGCAGTCCGGACGTCGTTTACGTCGCGGCCCTTGGTCATCTTTTCGGACCAAATGAACAACGAGGCATCTTTCGATCGAAGGATGGAGGCAAGAACTGGGAGAGAGTTCTCCAACGCGGCGACAAAGCGGGAGCGATCGACCTGACGTTCGATCCCACCAACCCAAACATTCTTTACGCAGGTTTCTGGGAGGTCTATCGAAAACCCTGGACCTTCGAAAGTGGTGGGCCAGGGGGTGGAATCTTTAAGTCGACCGATGGCGGTGACACCTGGAACGAGATCACTCGTAATCCTGGTCTCCCGAAAGGGATAGTGGGTAAGATCGGAGTCACCGTGTCCCCCGCGAATCCGGATCGTATTTGGGCCATCGTCGAGGCCGAGGACGGCGGTGTGTTTCGCTCCGACAATGCGGGCCGCACGTGGGCGAAAGTAAATGAAGAGCGGCGATTGCGCCAACGCGCTTGGTACTACACGCGAATCTATGCCGATCCGAAGAATGCAGACACCGTGTACGCACTGAACACGGGATTCTACAAATCCAATGACGGCGGCAAAACCTACGCGGCGATCTTCGTACCTCACGGAGATAATCACGATCTATGGATAGCCCCCGACGATCCCACCCGCATGATTAACTCCAACGACGGCGGGGCAAACGTCTCTTTTAACGGAGGTCGAAGTTGGACGGAGCAGGATCAGGCCACTGCGCAATTCTACCGCGTCGCCGTCGATAACGACTTCCCTTACAACATCTACGGCGCACAACAGGACAACTCGACGGTGCGCATCGCCAGTCGCACCACTGAGGGAGGGATTACGGAAAAGCACTGGTACGACGTGGGCGGTGGAGAATCAGGGTGGATCGCGCCTTCACCAAGGGACTCTTCTATAGTCTTCGCGGGCTCCTATGGAGGCTTGCTGACGCGTTACGATCACAAAACCGGGGCGCTTCGAGACGTCTCGCCTAATCCGAACAATCCGATGGGTGCCGGAGCAGACGTGTTGAAATACCGGTTTCAGTGGAACTTCCCCATTCTTTTTTCTCCCCACGATGCCAACACGCTTTATGCCGCTGGAAACGTGCTTTTCAAATCGACCAATGAAGGCCAGAGCTGGGAGATTATCAGTCCCGATCTCACGCGCAATGATAAGTCGAAGCAGGGGCCATCGGGCGGGCCTATCACGAAAGACAATACCAGTGTCGAATACTACAGCACGATCTTTACCACCATGGAATCGCCGCTGCAGAAGGGAGTGATCTGGACCGGCTCGGACGATGGTTTAGTTCACGTGACCCGAGATGGGGGAAAAGGCTGGGACAATGTGACACCGCCAAAGAGCCTGATGCCGGAGTGGATTCAAATTAATTCAATCGAGGCTTCGCCCAATGATCCGGCCACGGCCTATGTCGCAGCCACGATGTACAAGTGGGACGACTTCAAACCCTATCTCTTCAAGACAGGTGACTACGGTAAGACCTGGAAAAAGATCACCAACGGAATTCCTGAGCGCGCATTTACGAGGGTGATTCGCGAAGATCACAACAAACGCGGACTGCTCTTCGCGGGAACGGAAACCGGCTTGTACATGTCATTCGATGACGGCGTCCAATGGCGAGCGATGCAATTCAATCTTCCCGTCGTTCCCATAACGGATCTGGTGGTCCACAAACGTGAGCAGGATCTCGTTGCCGCGACGCAGGGCCGGTCGTTCTGGATTTTTGACGATCTGACCCTCCTACACCAAATGATGGAATCCGGCGTAGCTGCCGCATCAACGACCCGACTCTTTAAACCCGAGGTCGCGTATCGCATGCAAGGTGGCCGAGCCGGCCCGCTTCCCGCGACTGCGACTGTCGGCAAGAACCCGCCCAACGGTGTGGTGGTGTACTACTCACTTAAAGCAAAGCCCTCTCGCGATGTGGTGCTTGAGTTTCTGGACGCGGGGGGAAAGTCCATACGAAAGTTCACCGGGCCGGCTAAGCCATCTCCCTCACCGGCTCAGGGATCGACGACCCCAGAGCCGCCCGCGGAGGCGGAAGAGGGCGGACCTGGCGGACCTGGAGGGGGACCGGCGACAGTCACCACTGATGTCGGACTCAATCGATTCATCTGGGACATGCGTTATCCGGACGCGGTACGTTTTCCAGGAATGGTGCTTTGGGCCGGAGAAACTCGCGGGCCAAAAATAGTGCCGGGAAGTTATCAGGTCAAACTCACTATCGATGGTGCGCCTATGGTTGAAAACTTTGAAGTGAAGCCGGATCCGCGTCTTTCGGCAACCTCCGCTGACTGTGCGAAGCAGCTGGAACTCGGACTCAGGATTCGAGACAAGGTCACAGAAACTCACAATGCAGTAATTCAGATTCGCGATGTCCGCAAGCAAGTGGAAGACTTGTTGAAACGCGTTAGAGATCCGGGGGCGCCAGGAGGCCAGCCCGCCGGGGGTGGTGCACAGCCTAACCTCAGAGTGATCAACGACGCGGCTACTGCCCTGAATAAGAGCCTCGCGGAGATCGAAGAGACACTGTACCAGACCAAGAACCAGAGCAGCCAGGATCCGCTGAACTTTCCTATCCGGCTTAACAACAAACTGGCCGCACTCGGCGGTGTGATTTCTCGCGGGGATGCGGCGCCGACGGACCAGTCTTTCGCGGTCTACGACGAGTTAGTGGTCCAGGTAGATGCTCAACTCCAGCGCCTGGCCAAGGTTATGAGCACCGATGTAACCGCATTCAATCAACTCGTAAAAGAGCAGGACATCCCGGCGATTGTGTTGAAGCCACCTCGCTCTGAGGGCCAACAACCGTAAGGTGGTCGTTATTGGCACCCTTCTGCGGGGGGTCTTGGTAGCGCAGGGACAGGCTGTTGAACTTTGTAGAGGATGGCTGACTGGCAATATCACCCTAGTTCTCTTACCATCATTTAAGGAGGGGATATGGGCTATGCACATCGCCTGGACGGCGAGCGCCGGTTTAAACTAGCGGATTTTGATCCGGGCGAGGACTCGGGTCTCAAGCGTGAGGAAGGCGAGAAGAAGACAGCACGGCTCATCGAAGAGTTGATCGAACTGCAGGAACTTCTATACGCGGTTCGGACACAAAGTGTGCTCGTCATCCTGCAAGGGCGCGATACCAGCGGTAAAGATGGGGCGATCCGCCATGTGGCGGGTCCGTTGAACTCGCAGAGCTGCACCGTAGCTTCATTTAAAGTGCCTACGGAAGGAGAACTCGCCCACGATTTCCTCTGGCGCGTCCACGCCCGGACACCCTCTGCTGGAGATATCACAATCTTCAACCGCTCGCATTATGAAGACGTACTGGTGGTGCGGGTCCATGAACTCGTACCGGAGGAGGTCTGGCGCCCGCGCTATGATCACATTAACGCTTTCGAGCGATTACTGGCGGATTCTGGCACCATAATTCTCAAGTTCTACCTCCACATCAGCAGAGATGAGCAAAAGCAACGACTCCTGAAACGCGAGGAAGATCCGATCAAATCATGGAAGTTATCGGTAGGCGATTGGAGGGAGCGCGAGCACTGGGAGAATTACACAGCAGCCTATGATGACGCGCTCAACCGTTGCAGCTCTAAACATGCGCCATGGTTCATCGTGCCCGCCGACAAGAAATGGTTCCGCAATCTGGCGGTCGCGGAAACTTTGCGGAACGCACTGATGCCCTTCAAGGATGGGTGGCTGAAGAAGCTGGAAGAATTAGGACGAGCAAGAAAGGAGGAGATTGATGAATATCGGAGTCGGAACCACATGGGGTGAAAGATTGACGGCGAAGGGAAGTTGTTTTGCAATGAGCGATGAAACTCGGAGCGGGACTTTCAGAACTGTGGCGTGAGGTTCGGCCTTTGGGACCTCCCGCTTACTTTCAATTTGGAGGACAACGCGTGTGCAAAGTCTCGAACAAAATCATTCGAGCCGACCGCGAGTTTGCGAGTCTTTCATCGGTAACTTGGGTGGTATGATGTTGTGCGCGCGACATTAGTTGTTCGAGTTACCTACTAAGACTTGCTGACATGAGGGATCTGAGAGAGCTACTTGAGAATAATAGGGCCTGGTCCGAGCGTATAAAGCAGCAGGACCCGGGATTTTTTCAGGCCTTGGCTCAGCAACAGACTCCGCGTTACCTCTGGATCGGCTGTTCGGACAGTCGTGTGCCGGCAACTCAACTCGTCGGCCTCCGGCCGGGAGAGCTGTTTGTGCATCGCAACGTTGCGAACGTAGTTGTTCACACTGATTTCAATTGCCTTTCGGTGCTTCAATTCGCGGTAGACTTGCTGAAGGTCAAACACGTAATTGTCTGCGGTCACGACGGCTGTGGCGGCGTACAGGCAGCGATGCGGAATCTTAAACTTGGCCTCACAGACAACTGGCTGCGCCACGTGCAAGATGTCATGCATGGCCATGAAGGACTGCTCGCAGAAATCAGTGATGAAGCACACCGCCTGAACCGGCTGTGTGAGTTGAATGTCATCGAACAGGTGCTGAACGTCAGCCGGACGACGATTGTGCAGAATGCGTGGAGCCGGGGGCAGGAGGTGACAGTACACGGCTGGATTTACGGGATAGGCGACGGGCTGCTGCGCGATTTAAACATCTGTATTACTAACCAGAGCGAGCTATCAACAGCTTACGAAGACGCGGTTCGCACGTAAAGGCTAAGGACGGAATACTACCAAGTCCGCAACGACGGGCTCGAGAGCATGCGTTAGCGATCCCCGACCGGCACCAACGCGTATCAAGCGAAGGAAGTTCTAAATTAATCGGGGCCCTTACTCGTCCGTCACAGAAGGTGGAGGGTGAGTGCCGAAGCGATAACTACCTCCATCCATCCGCCGCTGCAAGGTGCGATGACCGACCATTAGCATCCCGATCAACACGAGTTGCAATACCTCTGTCACGAGCCAGACCAGGAATAAAAATCTCACGTTACCTCCCCGCAGGAACCTGCAACTGGACGCCCGGCTGACCATACATGATGGTCAGCGCACCCTGATGATTCTTGATGCCGTCGGCGCGTGCACGCTCGATCTCTAATTGCAATTCCAGCTTCTTAATTTCGAGCAGAGCGGGATTAGCGAAAGTCTGTGCTTCGATCTGCTTGGTCTGAGCGGCGACTTTGGCAGCTTCCAATCTGGCTTCTTCAGCCTGCTTTTGTTTCTCATTGGCAACGACCCCGGAAGCGGCTGCCTCGACCCTGTCATCCAGGAAATCAGGATTGCCAATCTGCACGGACTCGGTCACAAGCAGAAGTTGACTACCGAGCTGGGGGCGTAGCGATTCTAAGATCCGCTTTTGAATCTGCTCCTGATTGGCGTAGATCTCGTAAGCTCCGTAATCCGCGAAAGAGTTGCGCGCTTCCGTTTGCACGATTCCTTTTAGAATTTCATTGCGCCGGCGGTGTCTCTCCTCTTCAGAGAACCCGTACTTGCGCACATACTCGGCTACCGTCGCGGGGTCAGTGTAAGCCGTCAAGGAAATGTCCACCTGCAAGGCCGCGTTGTCCTTACTGGTTACGCGGACCGGTGCACTCTCGGTAAACGATTTGATGTTGACCTCGTAGCTCTTGCGTCCCGGCGCGATCGTGGTGAACCATCCGTCCGAGGGAGTGTAGATGCGCTCAATCGCGCCCCACTTGGTTACGACCTGCACCGTTCCTTCCTGAGCATACTTGATATTCGTGAAGGTCACCATGGCTCCGATCAGGAGAACGATGACAATTAGAATCACCACAGCGATAAAGAATTTGCCTCTTGGCATAGAGCTTCCTCCTCCGTTGATATTCACAATCTCTGGCCATTGTTCCTTCTTCATGCTTGCTTATACGCGGAACTGCCTGACAAAGTTGTGAACTCCAAATGAAAAACTTGCTGGTTCGTTCGATAGCAGAGGCGCAGCGCTGCGGAAAATGACTCCAGCCTTCGGCGTCAATCGCTAGTAAGTCTATGCTATATTGCGCGACAGGTTGTGACTACTCAATCTTCTTAAACTGCTATGAAAAGTAATGCATGAAAGTAACGAAAACAAGATTGAGTCTACGAAAACCAAGGTTGGCATTCTTGGCCTCGTGTTTGGAGTACTCGCTGTCAAAGCGATCGCCTTTATGGTGCAAAGATGTTGAGTTAAGGTGAGCGGCTGGACAGAACACAAGAATGAGCCAGATTGCTATTGTCATTATTCGGCTGAGAGGTCACCATGGCATTTTTTGGAAATGTTGCTCGCCGCGATCATATTGTGAGTATGGGTGTGCTCGGATTCATAATTGCGCTGGCGGTCAGCCAACTTGCCCTGGAGGGGAACTGGCAAAAGGTTCTGCGTATCTCTCTGGCTTTTCTCACTTACAGCGCGGTCTTGCTAAGCTTGGCGCGATATCTCCCTAAAATTGCCGTGAAGGGCATCCGTCTGCCGTTCTGGATATTCGCGGTTGCAGGAGGCGCGGCCGAAGGTGCCTCCGGTTGGTTGCGGCCGGATTGGAGCTTCAGCGATACGCTCATGCTGCCGCTAGCAGCTGCAGTTCTTGTCGGTGGTTCGCACTGGCTGGCTTTGATAGCGTGGCGACCCTTGCGAGAGCGGATCTTGGCAGGCGCGGGATATAGCTCGAGCTGAGCGGTGGGGGAGAGAGGTAACGAAAAACTCGGGTCGATGGGCCCTACTCCAAGCGAGAGATGAGCGAAAGGCAGCGGTCCTGGCTGTCGACTTGCGTCTAACGAGCTTAGTCAAGAACTTGAAGGAACACCGCCATAACTCCTAGTTCCAAAAGGTTTTTGGTGACTGGCAGTTCAGGCCGTGGTAAGATTCGGCCTATCATGCACGCCGATGTCGTTATCATACGACTAGTTTTTACCGCCATTCTAGTAGCAGCTGGTTACGTGCTCCGCCCCATTGCACGCGATCAGTGGATTTCTGCGGTCGTGGGTGCCCTGATCGCCATTTGCATTATCCTTTTCGAACTCCGAATCCGCCGGGCATCATTAAAGACTTTAATTGGAGCGGCCGTTGGTTCGATCATGGGAATCATCGGCGCTTTTCTGATTGGATCATTGATCAGCAGACAGGAATCGATGGCTGTGGCTCCCGAAGTCAAAACCTTCCTGACGTTGGCCTTGACCTTCTTCATGGCCTACGTTGGGCTGATGGTGGGTGCAGCCAAGGGCGATTATCTCGAACTGTCTGCATTGGGCGGCATACTCACTGACAAGGCTTCCCGCCGTGATTTAAAAATTCTGGACACATCAGTCATTATCGACGGGCGCATAGCCGACGTCGCGGAAACAGGGTTTCTTACGGGCTCGTTGATAATCCCGCAGTTCATTCTTCGTGAGCTCCAACAAGTCGCCGATTCCCCGGACTCATCAAAGCGTCAACGCGGCCGTCGTGGTTTGGATATGCTCCACCGCCTGCAAAACAACAGTTCCCTCGACATTCAGATTGTAGAAACAGACTTCCCTTCGGTGCGAGAAGTTGACCTTAAGTTAATTGAACTGGGCAAGCAACTGGACGCAGTTATCGTGACCAATGATTTCAATTTAAATAAAGTCTCGCAACTACGCGGCGTCAGCGTGCTCAATATCAACGAGCTTGCGAATGCGTTGAAGCCGGTAGTGCTTCCTGGGGAGGCCATGCGCGTCTTCATTTTGAAAGAGGGTAAGGAATACAACCAGGGCGTGGCTTACCTTGATGATGGCACGATGGTTGTCGTCGACAACGCGCGGAGATTAATCGGTAAGAATGCCGACATCGCCGTTACCAGTGTGCTGCAGACCACTGCCGGCAAAATGATCTTTGGCCGTCTCTGGGAAGAGGCCGAGAATTGCAATGGTGAGCACCGCTCGAATGGAATCCCGCGCCGCCCGCAGCGTGACCCGCGGAGCGCTCCCGGACCGGTGCGCATTACAGACAGCGAACCGGTAATGGACTAGTTAGCGACGTTCGCGGTTGGGAACCTAGCAGGCTGAAAAATGGTAGGCCGTTACGGGGGGAACAAGACGATCCGGGAAGCACCATGAAATGGCTAAGCTCAGAACTGTTTTCGTGTGCTTCCGGTTCTTAGTTATTTAGCAGCCTGCTACAAGGACGTCTAGATGACGGACGAAGAAATCCAGAGAACAATGGAGTTCATCATTTAGGCAGGAGAGTTCTTCGAGAAAATGGAACGGCTCCTCGAGGCGCGAGTGAAAGGCGAAAGCAGAATCGGCCGGCTTGAAGGCGCCTTTGTTACGCGTTACAACACGGTGAGCAAACTTTCAGATACGGTGGAGACTTGCCTGGCTCGGTAGGAGAGATATCGAAGGCCCAAAAGAGTCGATTACAACTCAAGCACTACGTGCGGGCGCCTAATACCCTCATCAACACAATAGAGCTATACATTAGCGACGGGCGCAACGATAGATGAAAAAGAGTGACAAGTGATAAGTGGTAAGAGAGTAGCCTGGTCGTTCTTGGCATTTAACACTTGTTACCTGTCACTATTCTATGAATGTCGCAATTATTGCCGCTGCCGGGCAAGGCACTCGAATGGGAGGCAACCCGGCAAAGCAGTTTTTGGAACTTGCGGGCACACCGGTCATTATCCACACACTCAGATCCTTTGAACTGTGTGAGGCCATTCAGGAAATCATCCTAGTTTTACCCATTCAGGACACAGCCGGCTTTCTCGCCATTGGGGAAAAGCACAGGTTGCGGAAGCTGTCGAAAATTGTTCCCGGTGGAACTACTCGGGCCGAGTCTGTTCTAAAGGGACTGCTCGCGGTTCGTTCAGCTACCGCTGAAATTATCGCGGTACACGACGGCGTGCGCCCCTTTGTTACCGCTGAGGAAATTACCCAGACCGTCAAGGCGGCAGCAGTGCACGAGGCCGCCATCCTGACCGCGGCGGTGACCGATACGATCAAAGAAGTCAGCAATGGGATGGTCGCAAAAACACTACCCCGAACAGCTTTACGACGCGCACTGACACCACAGTGTTTTCGCTTTGAATTGTTGCGACGGGCCTACGAGGAGGCTGATGTCCTGGATCCTGAACTGACAGACGAGAGCTCACTCGTCGAGCGACTGGGTGTTCAGGTCACAATCGTCGAAGGGAGTTCGCGGAATATTAAGATCACTGCACCCGAGGATTTGGCCCTGGGGGAAGTGTTGCTAAGGGAAATGAACCTTGATCGTTGACTTTGTTTTTAGACCCAAAGCACAAGTCACAGAGTGCGAAGATCAAAGCAGAGGACTGTGCTTAGTTTGACTGCGGCCCACTAAGATCATCCTTATGTTACGCATTGGCATTGGCAATGACACGCACCGTCTAGTTAATGGCCGGCCGCTTGTCTTAGGAGGTGTGCCTGTTCCTGCCGCACGCGGGGCTGAGGGCCATTCGGATGCCGATGCGCTTTCACACGCTATCGCTGATGCCATCTTGGGCGCGCTTTGCGAAGGCGACCTGGGGGCACACTTTTCCGATCGAGATCCACAGTGGAGAGATGCGGACAGTCTAAGACTACTCTCGCGCGTGATGGGGTTGGCCCAGGAGCGCGGTTTGCTTATAGTCAACGTCGATGCGACTGTTATGCTCGAGGAGCCGCGGCTCAGACCCTACGTACTTTCAATGCGCGCGAACATTGCTGAAACACTGGGTGTCGAAGTTGACTGCGTCAGTGTGAAGGCCAAGACGGGTGAGGGAATGGGTTCCGTGGGTCAGGGTCTGGCTGTGAAGGCCCAGGCAGTAGTGTTAATGAGCGACGAAGTACGGGAAGTTGAGAGGAACAATTGAGACCGCAGGACATCATTCGTAAAAAGCGCGACCGCGAACAACTCCTACCCGCGGAGATCAACTTCTTCATCGACGGCGTCACCAACGGCCAGATCGCCGATTACCAAATTAGCGCGTTGCTCATGGCCATTTATCTCAATGGCATGAACGAGGCTGAGCAGCAGTGTCTGACAGAGGCAATGCTGCAATCGGGCAGCATCATGGACTTCTCCAGTATTGCTAGACCTAAAGCTGATAAGCATTCCACCGGAGGTGTCGGTGATAAAACTTCTCTGGTAATAGCCCCGCTTGCAGCCGCTTGCGGCGTTTGCGTACCGATGATCTCGGGTCGTGGGCTGGGCCACACCGGCGGAACGCTCGATAAACTGGAATCAATTCCTGGATATCGAGTCGACCTTTCGGCGAGGGAGTTTCAAAACGTTTTGGAGCAGGTGGGTTATGCGATGGCTGGTCAGACCGGCGAACTTGCGCCTGCCGATAAGAAGATGTACGCCCTGCGCGATGCTACCGCCACGGTTGAAGCAATTCCGCTGATTGTGGCATCAATAATTTCCAAGAAGGGGGCTGCGGGCCTGGAGGCGATGGTTATAGACGTCAAGGTTGGTTCGGGCGCCTTTATGAGGGAGGAAGAGCGCGCTCGGGCTCTGGCGCAGGCTCTTGTCAAAACTGGCAACTCGTGCGGAATTCGCACGCGGGCATTTTTGACCGATATGAACCAACCGCTCGGATGCGCGGTTGGGAATTCGATTGAAGTTAAAGAGTGCATTGAGATACTGCGCGGCGAGATTGCGCCAGGTGCGCGGCCCGTGCTCGATCTTTCTATGGAGCTGTCAGCGCACATGCTGGTCCTATCCCACGTCGAGGATTTACTTGCCGAGGCTCGACAACGTTTGCAGCGGGCCCTCGACTCAGGCGACGCGCTCGAGCGTTTTCGACAGAATATTGTGGCGCAGGGTGGTGATCCCAGTGTTTGTGATGATCCGTCTGGGGTTCTTCCTTTGGTGCGTGAATCCTTTAAGGTAGAATCTCGGCGCTCCGGTTACATCACCGCTGTTGAGACCACCGAAATCGGAAATGCTATTGCAGCACTCGGCGGTGGACGCGTACGAATCGACGATACGATTGACGCGACCGTAGGGTTTTTGTCGGAGATAAAGATTGGCGATAAGGTTACTGCTGGGCAAACGCTTGGAGTGGTATTTAGCCGCCAGGAGTCCAGAGCGCGAGAAGCTGTAAGTCGGATTCAGGCAGCGTACCAGGTCGGTGAAGAACCTAAAGGGAACCTGCCAACTCTTATCAAGGAAATAGTAAACGAATGAAGTTATGGCTTTTATGTGTGTTACTTCTGGTTTGTGTCTTCGCATTATTTGCCTCTGGTTGTAATCGCGAGGGTTACGGTGCCGATGATAAGTCGAAAATCCGTGTGGGAATCGTTTTCGACATCGGCGGCAAAGATGACCGCTCGTTTAATGCGGCGGCATGGGCCGGAGCCAGGTGTGCGGAAACCGGCAACTGGCCAGATGGTACGAGTTGCGGCAAGCCCGCGCTCGGCATTGTGCTCCGTGATATTGAACCGGGTAATCCCACCTCCATCGAGCCGGCCATGCGCGCGTTTGCGGAGCGCGGGTACGACCTGATTGTCGGCGTCGGCTTCGCGCAAACTCCCATCATCGAGTTGGTTGCCAAAGACTATCCCAACATTCGGTTCGCCATAGTTGATGGTGTCAGTAATCTTCCCAATGTAGCGTCGTTGGTTTTTAAAGAGCACGAGGGTTCGTATCTGGTGGGGATGCTGGCGGCTAGAACGACTAAGACGGGCACGATTGGTTTTCTAGGTGGGATGGACATTGGTTTGATCCATCGTTTTAAGGAAGGATATGAAGAAGGGGCCCGCGCAGTTAATCCCAACATTCGCGTGATACCAAACTACGTCGGCGTTACCGATGCGGCCTGGAATAATCCCGGCAAGGGCAAGGAAATTGCTCTCGCGCAAATCAGCAAAGGTGCTGACGTGATCTTCACTGCGGCAGGTAATTCGGGCTTGGGAGCTTTTGACGCCGTCTAGCAGCAGGGGATGCAAAACGGCCGCGCGACCCACTTCGTCATTGGCGTTGACTCAAATCAGAACATGGTTAAGCCCGGTTTTGTGCTGACGAGCATGGTGAAACGCGTCGATAATGCTGTATTTGAAATTATCAAAGACGTCGTGAATGGACAATTTCAAGCTGGCTTTCATGTTTACGGACTCGACAAGGATGGAGTCGCCTATGCGATGGATGAAAACAACAAGGCGTTGATACAGCAAGAGACGATTCAACAGGCCGAGGAAGCAAGACAGAAGATCATCAAAGGTGAAATCAAAGTTACGGATGCGATGACGAAATAGTCAGTTGTCAGTGGTCCGTAGTCCGTAGTTAATTTTATTTTCGGTCACTCCATGACCTCACCACAGGAGGACGAAATGGCAAGAACAAATTTTGAGAAGTTGCGAGTCTATCAACTATCGGAGCAGCTGGCGGACCAAGTATGGGAGATTGTGCTTGGTTGGAACTTCTTCGCCCGCATCACAGTTGGAAGTAAGTGAGTGCGGTGGACAGGGTCGGTGTGAACCTCTCTGAAGGCGCCGGGCGTGGTCGTTTTCTGGATAACAAGCGTTTGTAAGAATTGCCAGAGGTTCATTGAATGAAACGCAGCACTGGCTCCGAAGAGCTTACAAACGTAGTCTACTAACTAAGCGACAGATCGATAGCCTGAAGCCCCTCATTGAGGAGCTAGCTCCGA
>JACCSP010000214.1 GCA_013812905.1 Pyrinomonadaceae bacterium | reverse complement strand
GACACTCGCAAAAGATCCGAGACACTTGTTGCATACAACGAAAAGGCTACGGCGGCCTTTCCTTCGTCGACTAAGCGCTCAAGTTCTTTGGTGCCCCGCAAACCGCCAACAAAGTCGATTCGCTTGTCCGTGCGTACGTCCTTTATCCCAAGTATTGGATCTAACAATCGGTCTTGAAGCAGCGCGACGTCCAATGAAGCCACCACCCCTTCCGGCTTCGGCGCATTCGCAGGCAAACTTAGACCGTACCATTGACTACCAAGATACATACTCCAGTTACCGGACGCTTTAGGTGTAGGAACTCCGTTCTCCGTTACTTCAAAAACCCTTTTCACGAGGGAGAGAAATTCATCCTTTGATTGACCATTCAAGTCTCGCGCGACGCGATTGTAGGGAAGAATCTGCAGCTGATCATCCGGGAAAATTACGGCTAGAAAGAAGTCGTACTCTTGGTCGCCGGTTTGACTGGGATTCTGATTCTTCAGTACGGCGCGTGCGCGGCTGGCGCTGGCGGCGCGGTGATGACCGTCGGCAATGTAAAGGTAGGGGACATCTCGAAAGGCCTGCACGAATCGCACCGGATCAGGAACGCGCCAGATTGTATGCTGGATACCGTCGTCTGCCGTAAAGTCGTAGAGCGCGTTGGCTATAGTGGTCTCCATTACCATCGTGTCGATATCACGCCGCGCGCGATACATGAGAAGAACTGGGCCGGTGTGTGCTCTGAGCGCCAGCATGTGCTGGGTACGATCACCCTCTTTGTCTCTGCGCGTGCGTTCATGTTTACGAATTACATCCTTGTCATACTCATAAACGGAGCAGCAAGCCACTACGCCAATCTGTTCATGCTCGCCCATGATTAGTCGATAGAGATACATACTGGGAAGTTCTTCATTTCCCAGCGGACAGTTCTCAATCAAATTCTGAAAGTTGTCGGCTGCCCGGCGATAAACCGCGTCGCTGTATATCTCGGTTCCTTCCGGCAAATCAATTTCCGGACGCGACACATGTAGAAAACTCAAGGGATTGTCGCCAGCCAGCTCGCGCGCTTCTTCAGTGCTCACGACGTCATAAGGAACGCTTGCCACTTCTTTGGCCCGCTGAGGTGGCGGACGCAGAGCAGCGAAGGGATGTAGAATGGCCACAGATCCTCCTTGAAGCGGCCTTGATCGAGCATGTCCAACCGTAGTCAGCGGTGGCCCCGGCCACACCCGCACGGGCCCGCGCGGGTGCCGGAATATGTTTGTTAATTACTGAAGGCTGCGGAGTTAAGACTATCCGCTTAAGAGCGATCTTAGCAAGTCGAGCGCACTGCGGATTCCGCGCGGGTCAGTGCCACTGAGGTGCGTGGTTCATTAGGTGAGAAGATGGAAAATTGCATGTAGAATGAGCCAGTGAATTTAGAAATACACGAATCGGGGGGTTGGCTGGAAGAACGCCTGCGCGAAGTCGAGGATAAATTTGAACGTCAGCTGCGTGAGCGTGGTTTCGATCCCGCCCAGGCGGAGCTCATTGCTTTGCCCGGTCCACTTGCAAAGATTTATGCCGAGCGCGAGAAGTTGCGCGCTGATTTGGATAAGCTTAAAGCGGACCTCCCTCGAGCAACGAGATCAGTTGTAGCAAAGCGTATGAACGAGATCGAGAGAATTGAAGTTCAACTGAAACTGGCGTTTGAAGGCGGAGCCTGGCATGGTCCGGCAGTGCTGGAAACTCTTGAGGGCATAACCGCCAAGCAGGCGGCTGCGCACCCGTTGGCGGGCGTTCATAGCATCTGGGAGCTCGTAGTTCACATTGCAGCATGGGAAGACGCCTGTCGTCGCAGACTCGGAGGAGATCGAGCCGAGCTTTCCACGGCCGAGGATTGGCCTCCCGTTACCGACACCACCGAGACGGCCTGGGTTATTACCAAAGCGGCGCTGATAGAGGGTCATGACAAATTGAGGGCAGCGATTGCTTTTCTCACTGCAGCTCGGCTTGATGAGCCGATCCTACAAAATATGCCTTCCGTTTACATAACAATTCACGGAGTCATACAGCACGATCTTTATCATGCGGGTCAGATCGCAATTTTGAAGAAAAACAGTCTTCGGGGCCTAACGATATGAACGAACTAGCAAGTCGTGAATGCGTTCCTTGTCGCGGTGGCGTGCCGCCGCTTAAGGGTAACGAAATCAAGACACTCTTATCTCAAGTTAATGGCTGGGAAGTCGTCAACGAGCACCACTTGAGCAAGGCTTACAAGTTCGAGAACTTCCGAGAGGCTCAGGCTTTTGTCGATCGCGTTGGCAATCTTGCGGAAGAGCAACGCCATCATCCCGACCTCTGCTTCGGCTGGGGCCGCGCGGAGATTACGATCTGGACTCACAAGATCGACGGTCTGACGGAAAGCGACTTCGTGCTTGCCGCCAAGATTGACGGGCTCTAAGTGTCTGTCAGAAC
>JACCSP010000156.1 GCA_013812905.1 Pyrinomonadaceae bacterium | reverse complement strand
TTGCTGGGCCGCTGGGTTCGCTTTGAAGGGTGGCTATTCTTCGACTTGCATCACGCCGACGAATCAGAAAACGCTGCGCCAGGAACGCCGTTCAACTGGCGCGCCACCGCTTGGGAAATCCATCCGGTCACCAAGATTGAGGTGCTGAATTGACACGTTGGGATGCAGGGTGACTTTGTTATCACTCATTACACTCATCAACTTATTACCTGCTGCTACCGTCCACGTGTGAAGTAGGATTAGTCAGGTACAACAGTGGTTAGCTCTATTTCGCATTGTACGTTGATACAGTAGTGATTACACCACGCGCTAACGCTATCAGGCCGCGCACAATAAATGGAGCTGAGTCAATGAGCAAAGTGAAGCGAACACTGATTGTGGTTGTAGGACTACTACTGGCGTTGAGTTTAGTAGTCCTGGTGGGCGGGCTCCTGTTGCCCGAGGAGCATCAGGCGTCACAAACGCTGGCCACGAAGCAATCGCCGCAAGCGGTTTGGGACGCGATCAACGATCACGCAAATGAACCCAAGTGGCGTTCGGACGTCGCAAGTGTGACCTCCCTGGGCGAACGAAATGGAAAACTGGTGTGGCAGGAGAATTACAAGGACGGGAACAAGGTGGCGCTGATCACGACAGAGTCGAAGCCTCCAACGCGGATGGTTCGTGAACTAACGGACTTGGAAGGGCCATTTAGCGGCCGCTGGGAAATCGACATCCAACCCACGCCCACGGGCAGCAACGTAAAAATCACGGAGATTGGAAAAGTTTCAAATCCGTTCTTCCGCTTCATATCGAAGTACATTATCGGCCATACGACACAAATGGAAATGTACCTGACCAACCTGGCGGGGAAATTTGAAGAGCAGCCGCAGTTAGTTAACTAACTCCTTCACTTCTGACCCCAACGTTCGAGCGAGATGTCAATTCAAGGTTCAACTCAAAGAAATCGCCCCCCGAGCTGTGTAATCGATTTCATAAGAGATTTGAATCTTATTTAAGCCGCGCGCCGTTGGGAACTTCTTCGGTGCAGGTAGCGAGCACCGGCTTCCCTGCCTCGCCGACCGAGGCTGCAAGAAGCATGCCCTGAGATTCATAGCCGCGCATCTTGCGCGGTTTTAGGTTGGAAACCACGGCAATCTTGCGGCCGACCAGCTTATCGGGTTCATAGTGCAGCGCGATGCCGGCGAGGATTTGTCGCGGTTTTTCCTCTCCAATATCGACGGACAAGAGCAAAAGCTTGTCAGCCTTTGGGAGGCGTTCGGCGGTTAAGACTTCGCCGACACGCAACTCAACTTTGGTGAAGTCAGCGATGTCGATCAGCCCCTCGATTGCGAATTCTTCGTCACGCTTCGCGTTCAAGGTGGACAGCACTTCCGCTTGCCCGGGAACGGCGTCGGCTTCGGTGGCATGCTTCATAGGCGGTGAAGCTTGAGTTTCAGCAGCGGTAGCCGCACCTGGAACAGCGTCGGCTTCGGTGGCGTGCGTGCCGGACGACCAATTGGTCTTTACCTCGCTCATGAGTTTTCCTTTATCGATACGCGGAAACAGAGGCTTGATTTCGCCAATGCGAGTGCCTTCCTGAAGTCCACCCCACTTGAGTTCAGCCGGATCGACTGCTGCTAACGAATTATTCGAGTTGGCGGAGCCACCCGGGCCAGCAAGCCCGAGTTGACCATAGATGCCCTGCGCGGATTCCGGCATTACTGGATAAAGCAAAACACATAACCAGCGCAACGACTCGGCCGCGCGGTAGAGGACCGCGTTAAGGGTCTCGCCCTGATTCTCATCCTTTGCCAGATCCCAAGGTTTCGCATCACTGATTATTTTGTCCACCCGCGCCACTATGGACCACGCAACTTCCAAGGCCCGGCTGAAAGCGTAGTTCTCGAAATGCATCAGAAAGTCGTCCCTTGCATGCTCCACGAACCCGGCAATGGTCGTCTCGTCAGTATCGATACCGCTGCGCTTTGCCAGCAGCAGCTTTTCCTCTGATATACGGCCCGAAGGAACCCGACCTTCACAGTAACGGCCAATCATTGTCAAAGTGCGACTTGATAGATTTCCCAGGCCGCTCGCGAGATCACTGTTCGTGCGATCGATCAGGCTTTCGTAGCCGAAGCGACCGTCCTGGCCGAATACCATCTCACGCAGGCAGAAGTAGCGAATCGCATCGACGGAAAAATGTTTGTGTAGAACATCCAGTTCCACGGTATTACCAAGGGTCTTAGACACCTTGCGGCCCGCCTGGTCGACCCACATCCCGTGAGCGATGATTCCGCGCGGCTGTTCAACGCTCGCGGCCATTAGAAATGCGGGCCAGTAGACGGCATGAAACCGCAGTATGTCTTTACCGACCAGATGCAGCGCCGGCCAGAACTTTTCAAAACCGACGGCGCTTTCGCGTTCTTCATTTCCGTAGCCGATGGCTGTGATGTAGTTCGTAAGCGCGTCGAACCAGACATAGATTGTGTGTGCCGGGTCATCCGGCACCGGAATGCCCCACCCCACCGAGCTTCGCAGCCGACTAACGGAGAGATCCTGCAGGCCACTTCGAACAAAGCTAATTACTTCATTGCGCCGCGCTTCGGGGTGAATGAAGTCGGGCCTTGCTTCGTAGAGCTCAAGCAACGCCTCACCGTAGTCTGAGAGGCGGAAGAAATAACTCTCTTCTGACACCCGGTCGAGCGCTGCCTCGTGTATCAGGCAAAGCGGTGGCTGGCCGACCTTTTCAGGCTTGATGTATTCATCCTCAGTCTTGTAAGCGGCACAGGGGGCGCAGAACCAGCCTTCGTAGTGACCCTTGTAGATTGCCTCCCGCCCCTCGGGCGTCTTCGACTGGGCCACTTGGCGCCAGAACTTACTCACACCCTCTGCGTGAAAAGGGTAAGTAGTACGCATGAAAATGTCGTAACCGCCATGCTCGGTGTCCAGTCCAAAGGCTGAAGTCATTTTTGTGAAGTAGCTGACAACGTAATCAGCCTGCTGCTGCGGTGTCCGATTAGCGCGTTCCGCCGCCCGCTCGATATTAATCCCGTGTTCGTCTGTGCCGGTGAGGAAGTAGGTCTCGAATCCGCGCTGCTCTTTGTGTCGGTGGACGCAGTCAGCCACAATCATCGTGTAGAGATGGCCCTGATGCGGGAGGCTGTTGGCGTAGTAGATGGGAGTTGTTATGTAGAAGGTTGGCATAGTGACAAGTGATAAGTGACAAGTGATAAGTGACAAGGCAGAACTACGGGACACTGCAAGCTCATCACTTTATCAGTTATTACTTATTACTCCTTACCGGTAATAAGGGCCATAGCTTCCGCCCGCGTTCGGGGATCATTGCGGAAGCCACCCAACACTGCTGACGTGATCGTCTTGGCACTGGCTTTTCGAACACCTCTGAGTGTCATGCAAGTGTGCTCAGCCTCGATTACCACCATCACACCTACCGGCTTCAGGCCTTCGTAAAGCGTATTCGCAATGTCGGTGGTTAAGCGCTCCTGCAATTGCAGCCGGCGCGAGAAGGTTTCGGCAAGCCGCGCAAGCTTCGAGATTCCCAGAATCCTCCCATCCTTGGGAATATAGGCGATGTGGCACTTACCGACGAAGGGCGCCAGATGATGTTCACAGAGCGACGCGATGCTGATGTCTTTCACGATTACCATTTCGTCGTGTTTGTCTCCCGGCAGAGGCACGACGTGCCGTTGTGGATCTTCACGCATCCCGGCAGTTAACTCGGCATACATTTCGGCCACCCGGTTGGGTGTCCCCTGCAAGCCTGACCGCGTCGGATCTTCGCCGATGCCTTCAAGAATCAATCTGACACCACGAGCGATCATCTCCAGATCCACGGGCGTCTGATTACTTCTAACTGAGTCTTGAGCTTTCTTATCTTCCGAAAACTCTGTGGCCATTTAGAACCTCTCGAATCCCGAAGGGATTTATGAATAGGGTGGGCAAGCTTTGCGACATCCGCGGAAGCAACGGGAAGAGACTCCCGACCCTGGAAGGGTCAGACCAAACCCGAGAATGCAACCGTTCAGGTTAGGTGTGTTTCTTTCGGGTATCCGGGGCGTCGCGCTACCCTCGCCCACGCTATTTAACTTGAATCCCTCCGGGATGATGCGATTTGTAACCCAAAGGCCAATCGCGCGGCGCTCTCAACAGCTCGCAAGGGGACCTTCGCCCTTAGCGCCGCCGCCCGGCATTGTTCGTATTCCGGCATCTCGTTTACATGGTGCCCATTCAACCGGGCTACTTTAACATCAATAGGCCCATACTCCGTTTCCACACGCACGATTTCACGTTCCAGGGCGCGCCGTTGCACCTCGTAACTGCGAACACCTAGCGTTGTGGTTTCCCAAAAGAGCATCTCAGTAAGGCTCTCTTTGTCTTCAGGGCGACAAAGAACGGACAACAGCACGCCTGGGCGATCCTTCTTCATCTGAATGGGAGTGAAATAACAATCAAGCGCGCCCATCTCAAGAGTTCGCTCCATCACATGACCGAAAATCTGAGGCGACATGTCATCAACATTCGTTTCGATCATCCAGAGTCGTTCTTCATTAGCGGCCTGAACCTCAGTTTCCCCGATCAAAACGCGCAAGACGTTAGGAAACTTCTCGTACTGGCGGGTGCCGGCACCATAGCCCGTCCCGCTCAACTCCATCTGCGGAAGCGGTCCATACTCACTGCATACAGTCGCGATAATCGCTGCTCCGGTGGGCGTGACCAGTTCACCTTTAATGTCGGTTGCATAAACTGGCGCGCCTTTCAACAACTGGGCAACTGCCGGTGGCGGAACCGGAAAACGTCCATGAGCTATATCAACAAAACCGCTACCTACGTGCAGCGGCGAGCAAACAAACCGCTCGATACCTGCGAGATTGAAACAGATCGCCGCGCCTACTACGTCGATAATTGCATCGAGGGCCCCGACTTCATGAAACTGCACACGCTCAACCGGCACGTTGTGTACACGAGCTTCGGCCTCGGCCAGGCGGGAGAACACTTTTGCTGCGCGGTCTTTCACTTCGACGGACAGTTGTGAATCGTAAATAATCTTCAGAACATGGCCTAAGTGTCGATGAGTCTGTTCGTCGAGAGTCTGAACCCGGGCATAAGTAGCACTGATTCCCGATCGATCGACTGTCTGAAACTCAATTGTGTAACCCGGCACGTCGAGGAGCGAGAGTTGACCCAGGAGTGCCTGAGACTCAACGCCTGCAGCGACCATAGCGCCCAAGATCATGTCGCCACTAGCGCCGGCGAAGCAGTCGAAGTAGAGGGTTCTCATTCAATAAATGGAGAATGGTAAAATCGTAAATAGCCGAGCCAAGGTACCGCAGCTCCAAAATCTTGTAGCAGAAGGTTAGTAGTGTGGTTTGAGCCAATTGCCGGCGGAAGAAATACTAGCTCCTAACGGTAATGTAGCGTCCCTCAATTCACTCTTCAGTCTTTTTTTGTGTGGCTTCGAGTGACTTCGTGGGCCGAGTCTGCCTACGAAAGCGATCCACGAAATCACCCGAAACTCAAAGCCATTTCTAACATTCAAGACCAACAAACATGCCTGATGTAATACTGCTATTTTTCAGACATTGCACTAGTCTTTTGCCGTGAGCCTAGTCTCTAAACTCTTCGTCCGTACGCGAGTTGCTGTTGCTTGAGCATCCGATTCCTTGCTGAGGTTCGAAAACAGCGGTAACACCTCGCCAGCCCTTCCCAGCATTGACTCGTCACACCGATCCGAAAGCGGTGTTCTTTCGGGGTTAACCTCGCAAACGAAAGCTCCGGCGGCTTGGGCCAGCTCCGGTAGGCCAGCCGCTGGATAAACAAGAGCGGAAGTCCCTATTACGAAGCAGAGTTCACAGGTCGCGGCTGCCGCCGCTGCTTGTTCAAAAGCACAGGCCGGCAGTATCTCTCCGAACAAGACAACATCGGGCCGCACCGGAGCACCACAATCAGGACAAGCTTCGGCCCGCGGCTGAGATGAAAGGATTTCAAATCGTGCTTGGCAACTCACACATCGCACCCGCCATATGCTGCCATGCAGTTCAAAAACATCGCGCGAACCTGCTTTCTGGTGCAAGCCATCGATGTTCTGTGTAACCAGGGTAAACTCGGAAAAGCGATCCTGCCAGTTAGCAATTTCGTTGTGCGCACGATTGGGATTCAGCGGTTGCAAGAGATTTCGCCGAAAATCAAACCATTCCCAGACAGCCGACAAATCCTGGTCAACCATGCGCGCCGAGGAGATCACCTCGAAAGGCATTCCCTTCCACACGGTACTGTTACCGCCGCCTCGAAATGTGGGTACTCCTGACTCCGCGGATACTCCTGCGCCAGTTAGCACTAGGATACGGCTGGCCTTCAAGAACCGCTGGCGCAGTCTCTCAGAGATGGATAGCTCCGTCACGGATCGCATTGACGGTTCGATGGTAACAGAGCGCGGGCGAAAGATGTTAAGAAAGTGAGGAGAAGCGGCGAGCGATCCGCGAATAGCGGGAAGTCGCCCCACACTCGTCTTCGTGTTGCTTCGTGCAGTTTCCTGTATGGTCATCGTGTCGCCCACGCCACCGCTCGCCGTACTGTAACCGCTGGGTTATACTTTCCGCTTTTGCGAGACCTTAGATTTAAGGCGCGAATAGCACTGTGACCCTGATCGAACTTCAGGACAGAATAAAGCAGCGACTCCAGGAGGCCGCGGTTGAATTATTTGGCCTGTCGGTTGAACAGATCAGCTCTGAGACGCCGCCGAAACCGGAGTTGGGCGATCTGGCCTTTCCCGTTTCCTTTGAGCTCGCAAAACTGATTAAGCAAAGCACCGGAGCCAAAGTCGCGCCCCGGGTTATCGCGGAGCAGTTGAAAAAGAAGCTCGCGGCAGACGAGGAAATAACTCGGATTAAAGTAGCTGGCGCGGGCTACTTAAACATCTTCTTTGACCGGGCCAAACTGCTGTCAGGCTTCAACGCGGTACGGGCTCCTACTATTGACCAAGCTTCCATCGCATCCCTCCCAGTTCGACCTAAACAAATGGTCGAGCACACCAGCATTAATCCCAATAAAGCAGCTCATATAGGTCACTTGCGCAACGCAGTGCTCGGAGACACATTTGTGCGCATTCTCAAAAATGCAGGCAATGCCGTGGAGGTTCAGAATTACATCGATAACACGGGCGTTCAGGTTGCGGATGTGGTCGTCGGTTTCACACACATCGAAGCGATGACGCTCGATCAGATCAAAAACCTGGACCGGTCCCTTCCCGAGGGTCGTTCGTTCGATTACTACTGTTGGGATCTTTACACGAAGGTCGGCTTGTTTTATCGCGATCACGATCCTAACGGACAGCCAAACCCAGAAAAGCTAAAACTACGGACGGATATCCTCCATGCACTCGAGGAGGGAGAGAATCCCACCGCTGACCTCGCTGACTACGTAGCCACCAGAAACGTCGAATGCGTTCTCGATACGATGGAACGTCTGGGCATTCGTTACGATCTGCTTGCGCGGGAGTCCGAGATTCTTCATCTGCACTTTTGGGATCGAGCGTTCCAGCTAATGAAGGACGCGGGGGTAATCCGGCTCGAAACCGAGGGTAAGAACCACGACTGCTGGGTGATGCCTTTTGAGTCACACACTGGCACGGACGAACACGAGGCCGACAAGATCATCGTGCGTTCAAACGGGACAGTCACTTACACTGGCAAAGACATCGCCTACCAACTCTGGAAGCTGGGCCATCTCGGTCTTGATTTCAATTACAAGCCTTTCCGCAAGTATGCCGACTCACACGTGGCATGGGTAACGACGACGGAGCCGCACTCGGAAATACTTCCGGAAGTGCCGCGTCCTAACTTCGGCGGCGGGGTTAATGTTTACAACGTCATTGACTCGCGTCAGTCGTACCCGCAGGAGATCGTGACCCGAGGGGTTGCGGCCCTGGTGCCTGAATTGGGGCGAAACGCGAGTGTGCATCTGGCCTATGAGATGGTGGCCCTATCGGCCAGCGCTTGCGCTGAATTGGGTATTGAGCTTAGCAACGAGGATCGCGCCAAGCCCTACATCGAGATGAGCGGCCGCAAAGGTTTGGGCGTTAAAGCGGATGACCTGATTGACCGGCTCGAGGCCGATGCGTTGCGCGAGGTCCAAGCACGCCATCCGGAACTCACCGCTGAGGAGAAAGCGGCGACCGCTAACGAGATTGCTGTGGGCGCGCTGCGCTATTTCCTTCTGAAATTCACGCGCAACTCCGTTATCGCGTTTGACTTCAAGGAGGCGCTTTCATTCGAAGGCGAGACCGGTCCCTATTGCCAATACGCGGCAGTGCGCGCAAATTCCATCTTTCGGAAACTGGATAGCGAATCCCAGGTAGCTGCGGAAACGTTTATTCAGCGCGCGGACGGCGATGCTGAGATCCGCAAGCAGGTGGCTCAAGCTCTTGACGGCGAGGCTGGCACAGACATTTGGTCACTCGTAACGCTGGCGGCAAGATTTGACGAGGTCGTCCTGCAGTGTGCGGCAGCGGCCGAGCCGGCCAATCTGGCAAAATACACTTTTAACCTGGCGCGTGCATTCAACCTTTTCTATCACCGGCATCGAATCATCGGCGAGGAGGACCGGACGAAAAAAGCGGTAATGATAACCGCGGCTAATATCGCGCGGCGCCAGTTGACCTTGGCGCTGGCGACCCTAGGAATAAGTGTCCCGGAAAGGATGTAGACACGGGAGCCGATCCATGAAATGACACGAACTATCACGAATTCCCATTAGTGGCATTATGTGAGATTTAGGTGGATCGTATTCAAGGCTTTGTTTGTTTGGTTGTGACAGACCTGTTCAAGCCTCTCGTCTGAACTGTACATTTAATAAAAGCTGAGAGTATAAAGAAGACATGCTGATAGTTATGAAAGCGGATGCGACAGAGCACCAAATTAAGGCGGTCGTGCGGGTAATCGAGGACCTGGGTTACAAGCCACATGCGATGCCTGGGGCCACTCGCACGGCCATCGGCATTACCGGCAATCAGGGATCTGTTGATCCTTCTCATTTCGAAACACTTCCCGGCGTCGCGGAAGCAATTCGCGTTAGCAAGCCCTACAAATTGATAACCCTCGATCTCCGGCCGGAAAAAACCATCGTGCGCGTGGGAGACGCGGCCATCGGAGGTGATGAGTTAACTATCATTGCCGGCCCGTGCGCAATTGAGAGCCGAAATCAGGGTTTTGCTGTTGCCGAGGCCGTACACCGAAGTGGCGCGAGATTTTTTCGCGGAGGCGCATTTAAACCAAGGACTTCGCCGTACGCGTTCCAGGGACTGGGCGAGGAGGGGTTGAGAATTCTTGCGGAAATTCGTGACGCTTACGGCCTTAAGATCGTAACCGAGGCTTTGGATGAAGCGGGCGTCGATCTTGTTGAGCGCTATGCCGACGTTATTCAGATCGGAGCACGCAGCATGCAAAACTTCTCCCTTTTGCGACGCGTGGGCCGCTCGGCTTTGCCTGTTTTACTGAAACGAGGGCTTTCGGCTACGCTTGATGAATGGCTGCTGGCCGCCGAGTACATCATGGCTGAAGGTAATTATCAGGTTGTTCTTTGCGAACGTGGGATCCGCACCTTTGCCCAACACACGCGCAATACTCTCGACCTGGCGGCGATACCCGCTGTCAGACGCATTTCTCATTTGCCGGTTATTGTCGATCCTTCACACGGTACCGGAAAGAATTTCATGGTTACCCCGCTGGCGCGTGCCGGTGTGGCCGTTGGAGCGGACGGTCTCATCGTTGAAGTTCACGACCAGCCTGACCACGCACTCTCCGACGGTGCTCAGGCGCTCACACTTGAGCAATATGAACAGCTTGTGAGCGAAGTGCGAGCGATCCACGAAGTGATAGCGCCGGCCACGGTGAGCTGATCTCTTTCTCTAACTAAGGGAATAATATACTTGACACCGTGGGGCGCTCCGGTCCAACGACGTTAGCTGGCCCGTATTGGTTCGCCGAACCTGATTCGATGTCCATCCGGAGTGCGGATGCCGAACTCCCTTAGGCCCCCGGCTCGTTTTGACGTTCTGAGATCACCTGCGCACCGCGCGCGGAAAGCTCCTCGTGAAGCTGATCCAATCCCTCGACCGTCAGGTACACAAAGTACGAATGGTCTCCAACTCGCTGGCTGGCTTTTCGTCAGGACACTCGCCCAGCATCAACTTGAAAGTTCCTCTCGACAGAAAGCTCCAGCCATCGGAACCATCGCCGAAGTCACGTCGAAGTCCCAGCACGTCAATATAGAACTGTGTGGATTCCTTCAAATTGCGAACGGCGAGAACACAACGCGAATCCACTAGGCTGTGCATGTAATACCTCCATCCCTAGTTAAGGCCGCCAGCTATGCAGCAAGAATGGTGGCCAGGTCGTTTGAAAAGGCCGAACGCGGCATTACTCGATCGTAACCCGCCTTTGTAGCTTCGCGCATCAAATCAGTCTGCACGTGTGAGAAAAACCCCAGCAACACAATTGCTTGTAGTTCCGGGTCAGATTTCAATGCCGTCGCCAGCGCGATGGGATCGAGTTTTTGCGCATGCAGGTCAACGATGATCAGATCCGCTTTGCTCTCTCGAGCACTTGTAAGCAAAGAATCCACGTTACGGGCGAAGCGAACATCGACGCCCAAATGCTCCGCTGTGGCCCGGATCTTCGAGGCAAAGAACATGTCGTCAACGGCTGCTATGACAGTGCGGCTCATAGTGAAAGTTGCCGGCGGCGGCAGCCCGACTGTTAAGGAAACTCTTCAAGATCCTAACCGATGGGCATCGAGTGTCAGGAGCCAATCTACTCGCGTTGTTTTGTAAAACAAATCGGTTTCGCGTAAATATAGTCGGCAATGGCAACCACCGAGAAGATTACAGCTCCCTCTTTCCTTGATTCACCTGAAATCGAATTTGGCGCTGCCGTTTCGCGGAAAACCGAAGTGGATAACAAGTCACGACTGATAATCGCTTCTTACAACATTCGATACGCAGTCGGCCAGTTCCTGATTTCTACAGGTCTACTGCGCAAGGTCGGCTTCAACCTGCCCGGGAATCGTGCCCAAACGGTGGGCGAGAACATTCGTCTCGCAGCACGCGCTTTCTCGGAAGGATTACGATTGCCCCCCGTCGACATTCTAGCACTGCAGGAAGCCGATAAAGGGACAGCACGTACCGGGGGGCATCATGTCGCGCGCGAAATGGCCGAGCAACTCCAGCTGTCCTGGGTGCACGCACCCGCCGGTATTCCCCGGGGCATCGAGCCGAAAGATCGTCAGTGGTGGCTCGACTTCGAAGAACAGATTGGACTTCAAGATCCGGGCGACACCGGCGTGGCAGTGCTTAGCGGTTTTCCCATGGACGATGTAACGCGTATTGATCTTCCCTGGACCGAGTGTCCCTGGCGTCCACGACTCTCCGTCGGAGCCTCGATAGAACTCGGTTCAGAGACCATTCGCATATTCAATTCGCATATCGATCCACATTCGGACGGGAATGGGCAACTCGAACAACTCGAAGTAATCCTCGATCATTCCAGCAAGTTCGGGGGACCAACGGTCGTGCTCGGCGACTTCAATACCCTGTCCCGAAGAAAGTGTATCAAGACTCGGCGCCTGCTTGAGTCTCGAGGTTACGCGACGCCGTTTCCTACGGGAACGCCGACCTGGCGTGGCGCGGGACTACGTTTGCACGCAGACTGGATCTTTGTGCGTGGCCTGAATGTCACTCGTTGGGGTGTTGCGCGACCTTTGAATATTTCGGACCACTGGCCCATTTGGGTAGAAATTTCTTTTTGATTTTAGAGCACAATACTACCCCTACTTTCAATCGGCACTTGGCAATTGGCAATCGGCATTGATGAAGCTCTCGAGCCGCGACAATCCGCTTCTCCGCCAGGCGCGCTCTGTGCGCGATGGGAAGATAGACGACTTGATGTTTATCGAAGGGTTACGGCTGGCGGAGGAGGCGCTGCACTCTGGACTGGAAATCCAAGCCGTCATCTACTCCGATGAAATTGCCGAAAAGCACAGGGCCGCTCGTTTCCTCGGGGCAGTCGCTTTAGTTTGTAGCTGCATGGCCTCGGTCAGTGAAAAGCTATTGATGACTATCTCGTATACCAAAACTCCTCAGGGCATTATTCTCCTCGCGAAACAACCTGAATCCGGAAAAGCTAAATTAGACACGTCTGAAGAGCGTGCGCCCTTGCTAGTGATCTTGCACGGCATCAATAATCCGACGAACGTTGGGGCGATCTTACGAAGTGCGGAGGCCGCAGGTGCAACAGGCGTGATTACAACGCCCAACACCGCTGACCCTTTCTCTCCTAAGTCTTTACGCGGTGCCATGGGGTCGGCTTTCCGGTTGCCGATTTGGAGAGCTGCAGATTACAGCGACGCTCTCAGCTGGTGCGCCGAGCAAAACATCAAGACCGTCTGCGCGGACGTGAGAGCCAGGGCCCTCTACACGGATATAAACTGGACCACACCCAGGGCTTTGATCGTCGGGGCCGAATCAACTGGACTCAGTCACGTAGACGTAGCCGCTGCCGACGACGCTGTCAGGATAGGAATGCAAGGGGAAGTTGAGAGCCTTAATGTCGGAGTCGCCGCAGGAATCCTCCTTTATGAGGCGGCCCGGCAAAGGAATTGACCTTCAATGCCACAAACCCAGGATGAGGCCATAGAGCGTAAATTGGCCTACGTGATACCCGGCATCTATCAGGAACAGCTTGAACGTGCGACTTGCAAATTGGTAATTGATACCGAAAGAAGTGGCCACCCAGCAGGCGCCGATTGCCAGGCCGTCGCGAACTGCAGTATTCAGAGCCGGATTCCGCCCCAGGGACAAGGCAAAGACTGTCGCTGCAATTAGTGAAAATAGAAACGAGACTGCGAATACAATTGCGGCATGCGTCTTCTTCGGCTGATCGTAACTAACGCCGGCGTCACGCGCCCAAATCTTGCCGAATAGAATTGGCGAATACCACAGTCCGCCAAGTAAGAAAGCGGAGACGGCCGCAACAAGCACAGCAAGAAAGTTGACCTGATCCATCTAGTTCCCTCCTTTGATTTCAACGGCTTAACGAAATTCGCAAGAATTTATCCGGCGGATAAATGAAAACGCAAGTATTTCGTAGGTCGTCGTACTGGTTGCATCCTGGGCCGGGGTCGCCCGCTCGGCTAAAGAACTAATGCTTCACATAGAGCGTCTCCTGCTGAGAAACTCTGATCAAGGGCGCTCTCATATTTTCGCCAATGCGCTCCACTTTTTTTTGGACCCAAATTAACGTAGGTTCTTTGGGTTTTAACAAAGCCTCTACCCCTCCTCAGTTCTGTACCTACCTGAAATTGCCGCTTATCGGCGCCAATCTGAACAGCACTTAAAATTCACTTTCCGGGCGTCAGTCGAACTAGGCTCGTGGCATCACGCACCAGGATGTCCCTGCCTAGTAGAACCGGCATGGCCCAGGTGGCTGCATCCGCAACGTCGTAACGACGCTCTACTTCAAACGTCTTGGTAGCCCGCCGGACCACAATCAGGTCCGCGCCATTGGTAAGATAAACGACGTGGCTGGGCGTCAGAATCACCGAGGCATGATCGCCGTCTCGCCCTTCAGTGCTCCAGCGAACTAACCCCGTCTTTGCATCGAGCGCAACAAACTGACCTTTGCGCTTGGAGGAATGACCATAGATTAGGCCATCGCCAAACACCGGGGAGCTCATGTACATCGCCACATCCGGGTTCTGCCACGCTTCCGTAATCTGCCATTTAGCGTTGGCTTGCTGGAGCGTATAGCCGTGAGTACCTTGACGAGTACCGGACACAACGAGATGCGAACCCGTCCACAAGGGGGTCACTATGTTTTCGTGCCACTCATCCGGAAAGGGAGTTGACCAGAGTTCCACGCCTGACTTCGCGTCGAGACCAACGATTGAGCTCTCAGTCATCATCACTATCTGTAGCTTGCCTGCGACATCGATAGCAACTGGCGAAGCATAGCCGGGACCTGCGCCTCGCCACTCCCATTTTTGGGCCCCGGTCGCCGGGTCAAGCGCCAACATCTGGCCACCATGTAGGTCGCTGCCCACCTGAACTACCACCAAACCCCCGCTCGCAAGCGGTGAAGCGGCCGTCCCACAAAAGAGTTTTGAAGTGACAACCGTTTTTGAAAAGTCTTTGGTCCAAAGCGGGGAGCCCTTTGCAATGTCCCATGCGCTCAGCACGCCTGTTACGCCGAGGGTGAAGAGGCGATCACCCAGTACTAGGGGAGTGGCATTCGGTCCTTTCGCCATGCTGACGGCGTACTGGTTTTTCTGAAAAGGAGCCGCGTATCTCTGTTGCCAATTGATCTCGCCTTTAGCTAGATCAATTGCGCTAACAACCTCTTCGGGATCGCGGCGGCCGTGAACAAACACGCGCCCGCGCGAAACGATGGGCGATGCATAGCCTTCCCCAACCTCGACTCGCCATAGCCTACGTAGTGATTCCGGCCACGCCGATGGGGCGCTGGTCGCCGGCACAAGCCCATCACGGCCGGGTCCACGCCATTGGGTCCAGTCCTGCGCCGTGGCGGATTGGAAGAAGCTCAATAAGAGCGCGGCAGCGATCGCAATGTTTCGCCAGATCCTGTGACCATTGTCCAGGCGAAGCACGGCGAACGAAAGTGTGATGGGGTCCATCGTCTCGATCCTTGTTTCGATGTTGCGTTCCAGCCGACATACTTGCCAATTAGGTCGATTGCTCACTGCTGTTTCCTCCAGGAGTCCAGAAGGGGCCGTATTAACGCGCTGATCTCGGGGTCTATTTAATAACACACCGAGAGCTTGGTTGTTATGACGACTTTTGTTGGAAAAGCCAAGGGAGGCCCGACGCGTCTCCTCGGCATGACATCTAACCCAATCCCATCTAAGGCCGGGACCGACAAGCTGCCTAACATTCGTCTCGTCAGCGGATACGATTCAGAAGCCTTCTGGAACTTAGCCCTATTGTCACGCCGTCGTTTCAGATAGAATAGCGCTGTTCCCAGGATTTTAGTTCCCTTCACCACGCAGTTCCCGAATTGGGGCTGCATCTTTTTGCCCAGACGTGTTGCGGGTGTCAGTTGTCAGGTGCCGGGCAGAAGCGAGACGGTGAGGCCGGTGGTTGGGCTCGGCTCCGAGGTTATCCAACTTTTCCCTCCACCTGATCGTGACTTTCGGCACCTGCGCTCGGAACCTCCTGTAGGCCTTAGCGTATTTGATTGCATGACTGAAGAACTGAAGCCAGTCTTGAAAAAGAAACGAGAGGAGGCGTTGCCCGAACGCTTGCTTCGTCGCGTGCTCGAGAGCATGGGGGACGTAGTTGATCGAAAGTTTGGTCGCACGGTTGCACCGAAGGGTGGGCTGACCACGTCACAGTTGATTGAACGGATGAAACGTTTGATCGACGAGCGGGTGCGCGACGAGGGGCGCAAGGGTCGCATTGCTCCGCACAACCTAAAACTCAAAGTCGAATGGGGCACGCATTCTGAAGCGCCGCCGGAAATCTTAAAAGAGTTGGAACATGAGGTTCTCGCCGAAGCTATCGATCATATCAACGATCATCGATACCGCACACTCGCTCCGGTGAAGGTGGAAACAGAGGTAGACATTTTCACCACCGGCGTTTCAGTCGATCCCACTTTTGGCGAGTTTGAGGAAGAGCTCAAAAAAGAGGATGAGGCAAAACGAGCCGTTATCGATTCTCGAATTCCGAAGGGCCTCCCGAATGTTCCGGATGTGACTATTGCCGCCCGGGTTACGCGGCGCGATGGCACTGCCGAGGTTCCACTGATCTTCAAACCTGGCGGAAAACGTTTAAACGTGGGTCGCGTACCCGATAACGACCTGTCACTGAATGACACCAGCGTTTCCAAAATCCACGCCACGCTATTGTTGAACTTGGAAGGTACTCTGCTCGTCGCTGATACCGGATCAACAAACGGCACTTACATCAATGGGCGTCGCATTGCCTACGGAGAGGCGCGGCAAATTGAAGCCGGCGATGTGGTGGGCTTCGGTGATGTAGAAGTGCGTTTCAAAAGAGACTAAAAAAGTGCACTGTCGGGAATAGAAGACCGCCAAATGTCATTATTGCTTCTGCTACAGTCGCCAACCCCGACCGCGGTTGCTGCACACCTGCCCGAGAAATTGCCGGCGTTGCTCACGCTGATCTATGTCGGCGGCTTCGCCCTAATCATTCTTCTATTGCTGGTCTCTCTCTTCAGAAATCGCCGGCGCGTGAGGGCCACCGCTGTGGCAGTTCCTGAAGATCTTCCAACCGAAGTCAAAAAGCGTCTCGGCTCGACCTCTACAAATAGAGGTTTGCGGACCTTGCGCTGGCTCTTTGTAATGCTTGCCCTTGGTCTGCTCGGTTTTCACGTCTACTGGGCACACTATGCACACGAGAAAAACGAGAAATTTCAGGAATTATCTTACAAGGATCTGCGTAATAGACGTCTCTCCGAGTCGACTCTTCGGGGCTGGATGCTCGACCGCAGCGGGAAGCTCGATAGAGCCCTGGCTTTCTACCGCCGCGATTCAAGCGGCAACATCACTCGGCAGTATTCAATGGACAAGGCGATGGCCCACATCTTCGGTTCGGATAGAGGCGATCCGGGTCTGGAACGTGCTCTTTTCGGGGTACAGAGTGGGGCGCTGCCTGAGGCGCTGCAGGTGGTCAAAGGTGAGGCTCTTCAGAACAAAGGCAATGCCGATGTTGTTCTGACAATCGATCGAGACCTGCAGCAAGCCGCGGTCGATCAGTTGAAAGGCAAACACGGCGCCGTGGTAGTGCTGAATCCTCAGACGGGCGATCTTCTGGCGCTGTACAGCGAGCCTTCTTATAGCCTCAAGGAAGTCGAGGACCCAACCACATGGATTCGTCTGGCGGCCAACGAGAGAGATCGGCCGCTCGTCAGCCGGGCGTTGGGCGCCTATTACATTCCTGGTTCGACGTTTAAGACCGTGACGATGACGGCAGCTTTTATCGCCGGTATCCAGGACACGGAATTTGTTTGCAGCGGCGGTGGTTACTACGCGGCCCCGGGCGCAAACGTAATTTATGACGATGCCGGACCGGGCGAGGTCCACGGCAGGATCGGGATCGATGTCGCATACGAGGTTTCGTGTAATCAATACTTCGCGCAGATGGGTGTGAAACTGGGGCCGGAGCGATTGAAGCAGGGGGCTCAACGGCTCGGCATTGGAGCTTACGATACCCCGGCAGAAGCCTTGCGCGGCCGAAAGGAACCTGAACTGTGGAACGGCAGCACCGAGGCAGTAAAACGTGCCCTAGCCCCGCGCGAAGCCACCATAGTAACGGGCAAACAAGTCACCAGATATGACCTGGCACTGATTGGATACGGGCAGGGATATGCAGGTCAGATGACTCCCTTTCAAATGGCCCTTGCCGCCGCGGCCATAGCCAACATGGAAGGCAAGTTAATGAAGGCGAAGATCGAATTGAATCGCGCGCCCGAAGTTTTCAAGCAGGTAGTATCTCCGCAAGCGGCGCAAAAAATGCGCGAGATCATGGGCCGCGTAACTGGAGGTTCGAGCGGTACGGCAAGAGGGGTCTTCGCCCCAGTAAAAGCAGCCGGACTTACTACGGGAGGTAAAACGGGAACGGCGCAGAAGGTGGTGCCGGTTTACGATCCCAAGACCGGGGCTCCACGGACGAGACGACGAATCGAGAAAGACAACAAAGGCAACATCATTCGCCAATATGAAGAGACCATCATGGATGAACAGAATCCCCGGATCGATGGTTGGTTTCTCTGTATCGCGCCGCTTGAGCGGCCGCAACTGGCTATGGCAGTGATTGTGGAAGGTGGGGGGTACGGTTCGCGCTCGGCGGCTCCGATTGCGGCGGCCTTAGTCTTAAAGGCCAAGGAGCTGGGGTATTTCAATGCAGTAAATACTCAACGACCGCCACCGGTCAATCAGCCTCGAAAGAGGGCGGTAGCCCCAGGGATTAGGCGTTGAGATCCTTGCTAGGCCGAGGTGCGATATGTGAAAGCCCAGGGCAACGAAGCCTTTGTGAAAACTCAGACGAAAAACTTTCGGAAAAAATATTGACCCACAATTGACGTGTAAACGTTTTACAATTACGTCGAATGATTTTTGTTGGATCAATTTTGGAGATACTGGGCGTTTCACGCAGCCTCAACTGCCCTCGGTTAGGGTGCATAAGTTTTGCAGCGCCGAAAGTCCGAAATTAGATAGGGACCCAGTACAGTAGTGACTGCGATGCCTCGAATATCACTTCGCGCCTCTTAGCACTCTGAAGCGCCTGCGAGTCCACCTGGGCGGAGGGCCCAGGCTTTCCCATTTCGCGGCTTTGGCGCTGCCGCCAACTGTTTGATTATGAAAAACCGCGCATCGTCACATCTCTTTGTACTCCTGCTAATCGTAGGTTTCGAGATTGTCGGCTATTACGGCATCTATCGCGCATCTCTTCTGCGTGGATATGAAACCTCGGTCATCGGGGCAGTCCGCGACCTCATGATGTACTTCCCCCTCGTGCTGCTGCTTCTCTGGTTGTCGCGCGTTATGCAGTTCGCAGGCAGCTGGATCCTTTTCACGGCTGCCATACTTCTCTTCTCTCTGGGGATGTTGGTGCAATACCGGCTGTATAGCGACCCCGAATACAACGCCCGAAACAAATCAGCAGCCCGTCAGGAGAAGATGGAGGCTTTGCGAACTCGCTACATTCTGGAAAACTATGATCCAGTTAAGAAACAGATAATGGGGCTGCCACCTACCCCGGCCGAGCCCGTGGACATCGACCAACTGCCCAGGCGTAAATCGAACTACACTCTGTGGAATGCCATTACGGCAAGTTACACTTGGATCCCAATCATTTCCTTCGTCGCGTTTGCCATTGCGTATTCCTTCTGTGTTCGCGACGGTTTTCTTTTGTGGCTGCAACGCAACAGCTTCATCATTGTGTTGCTGACACTTGTGCCTCTGGCCGCTGCGGTCGTCACCTCTAGCGCAGGGAAGAGTCTGGGGAATATGACTCCCTGGGAGCCGGCGAAGATTCCTTTCCTCGTGGGCTTTGCGGGGATCTTGACCGCGCGCTACAAAGATCTCGCGGAGACCTATTGGGGCATTCCTCGTGCTCGGGACATCGTTCCCCTGGTGGTGATGGCCATGATCCCATTCATACCTTTCTTTGCACTCAAGGACTTCGGCCAGATGCTGATCTTTAGTGGCGCCTACACCACTCTCTATCTGGTGGCGGTGCGACGCTGGCCCCAACTGCTGTTGTTTGTAGGCTCAATGTTTCTGGTGATCAGTGTCCTGGTGGTGGGTGCGCTGCCCAGAGACGTTCAGGAGAAAGTCCCCCTATTGCCAACCCTGGCACGCCCGATTCAGGCCGCTCTTCCCTCGCGTATCCAGCAACGATTTCATCTCTGGCTTGATGGTTTCGATCCTCCGTCTCCGGAAGTTTCCTGGTGGAAGAAGGATTATGAGGAAGCACTCAATCAGAATCCACAATTGAAGGAGCTTGCCGAACAAAGTCCTGCGATGCAGAGCACCGTGAATGTAGATATTTGGTTTGACAAGCTTGCCTTCCAACCTGCCCAGGCTATTTTTGGAATCTCCTCTGGAAAGACCTCAGGCCGTGGCCTGGGGCTCGGCTTTCCCGAAGTTATACCAATAGCCGACTCCGATTATGTCTACGCCGCCGCGGTGGAAGAGGTCGGTCTGGCCGGCGGGTCAGTGCTAATCCTGACCGTGATCATTTTCGTGGCCGCGGGTGTTCGCACTTCGCTCGATGCGCGTGATATGTTTACAAAACTTTGCGCGGCAGGTCTAACGGCGTTTGTCGGCTTTCAGGCACTCGTTAATATCGGAGGAATTTTGCGGGCCCTTCCGATGACCGGAATTACGCTGCCATTTGTGAGTCACGGGGGTTTCAGTTTGATCACGAGCTATGCGATGCTTGGCATGCTTATGGCCTTCTCTCACCGCAATGCGGGCGATAGACTGCTCGCCAGCAGAGCTCCTGCCAGAAGTTCTTCCCAGGTCAATCTGGAGGCGGTCCAATGAGCCAGCCTGACAAAACACTCACCGTCGAAGCCCAAACCGTTACCGATCGCGGGTTGAATGAAAGACGTCCGCTTAATGAAGATTCATTTCTGGCCGACAGCCGGCGCTTCATTTTTGCTGTCGCCGATGGTGTTGGTGGTGCAGAGGCCGGAGAAGTTGCTTCACAGACAGCCATCGAAGTGCTTGATGAAGCTTTCCGACATCAAATAGCGGGGGACGATGTGGAGGACCTGATGGAGTTGGCCATTCAGCGGGCCAATGCCTCAATTCACCAGATGGCCCAGGAACATTCAAAGTTCTCGATGATGGCCACCACAATTGTCGCACTTCATCTGAAAGGGAACGTTGCGACCATCGGCCACGTTGGAGACTCGCGCCTTTATCGCCTCACCACGGAGGGGGACCTCGTCCGCGAAACCGAAGATCATTCAGTGGTGGAAGAAGAAGTGCGCGCGGGTCGTATGACTGCCGAACAAGCGGCTCATCATCCCAGCAAAAACGTGATTAGCCGCGCTCTGGGCGCAGAAG
>JACCSP010000128.1 GCA_013812905.1 Pyrinomonadaceae bacterium | reverse complement strand
CGATTGTTGATGAACGGGCTAGACACTAAACATTTCCGATTTCCAATTGCCGATTGCCGATTTTGTGATTGCCGAGCAGCATATTACCTCGATCAGAGTAGCAAAGGACTGTTGAAGATCGTAAATTGACAATCAGCATTGGAAATTGGCTATTCGTTGGTCAGACAGATCTAAACAATCGGCAATTGGCAGTTGGAAATTGGCAATGAAGAGCATCGTTGAGTGTGTCCCCAATTTCAGCGAAGGTCGCGACATTGACCTAGTCGAGCGCCTCGCTGGCGCTATCGCGGGAGCGGAAACCGCATGCGTGCTGGATACCCACATGGATTCGGACCACAACCGATCTGTGATTACCTTTGTGGCGGCGCCGGAGATGATTGTGGAGGCGGCAGTTCGAGTCGTGGCTTTGGCCGCTGACTTAATCGATATGCGGCAACACAAGGGACAGCACCCGCGGTTGGGTGCTACGGACGTCCTGCCCTTTGTGCCCGTTCACGGAGTGACGCTTGACGATTGTGTAATGCTGGCCCATCAGGCCGGCGAACGGATCGCCCGAGAGCTTCGCATCCCCGTCTTTTTTTATGAGCGGGCGGCACTGAAACCCGATCGCGTAAATCTGGAAGACGTGCGTCGAGGTGCGCTCGAGTTGTTGCGCGAACAGATAGCGCACGAACCCACTCGCGCACCCGACGTTGGCCCATTGTGCGTGCACGAAACTGCGGGCGCAATCGCGGTGGGTGCGCGCCCGTTTCTGATCGCTTTCAACGTCAATCTTCACACTTCCGATCTAGCCATCGCGCGCCAGATCGCCCGCGCGGTGAGAGCCCGGCATGGAGGGCTTCCTTTTTTGAAGGCTCTGGGATTTGAGTTGAGTACACGCGGACTGGTGCAGGTTTCAATGAATCTGGTGAATTATGGGGCGACAGGAATGCCTCAAGCTTATGACGCCGTGCGTCGTGAGGCTGGCAAACTCGGAGTTGAGATCGTGAGCACCGAAATTGTCGGGCTGGTTCCGGAGAATGCTCTCGATAAGGATGCAGAGTATTTTCAAAAGTTGGAGAATTTTACGACGGACAAGATTCTGGAATCGCGCATGCGGGCGTGTGAACAATAAGATATTGACGCCAGTTGAGGTTAGTGGTCCGCGTAGCGAGCGCCTTTGGATATAGCGACCGGGAAATAGGGACAATTGGATCTAGAGCCCGCTTCGCGGGCTCTAAAATCCATTTCCGCCGCTTCGCGGACTAAATTAATTAACCTGCGATCCCAGCTTGATCATTGCCGCGCGCAATCGCCGATGCCCCTGCATCAATTGCAGATACCGAGCCTCGTCCGCGCCGGCCTTCGCACGAATGATTCGAACCATAGCCTGCTTCTCGCTATCACTCCAGCGGTTCAGATCGGAAATGAGATCAAGCATCACTGCGAAATCACTCAACGCCGGAAGCTCAACTTCGCTCCACTCCCGAGCACCAACACCCAGAGTTCGAGCCACCTTTTCGACGGACGCCGCACGCATTTTCTGCGCATCACCACCGAAGCGGCCTGCCATCCGGCGCTGAACCGCCAGGCCTATGCCGCGAACTGTGAATCGATCCCAATTCCCAACTGTTGAGTTTTCCAGTTCGAATATCATTGGGCCCGCGGCGAGCCGGCGCAGCAGCGCTTTTGGTGTGCGATAGGCGCGTCGCCCAGACATTTTTCTTTCCTCAGCCAGAGTGAGCTCGTGCAGCCCCGTTCGTGTGGGCCGAAACCCAAGCTTCCGATAGAACCAGAACGCTCCTGACTCGATACCTTCTTCGTTTTCGTACCCAATCTGATAAGGGTCAAGCGAGAAGGCAGTGACGCCCAGCGAGTGGCGAAAGATGTTTAGTGTGCGCGCGTAAATCCAGGCCGTTTCCCCGTCGCGAAAGCTGTAATACAGGTTGAAGCCACTCTCCATGCGCTCAAACAACGATAACCCCTCGAAATACCCTACCGGCACTCCGTTTTTGAAAATCATGGCAGCATGGTAGGCGCGCAACGGCAGCCTGAGTCCCGACGGCAGTCCGATCACAAACAGATCCACGCCGCGGCCAATGCTGACTTGGAAAACTCGTTTCACATCCCCATGTGTGAATCCATAAAGCTCGCGATAACGCACGGTAGAGGTTTCGCGCGTAAGGTCGAGGATAGCTTGCCCCTTTCGTGCAGAAAGTCTTTTAAGAGATGGCGGAAGTGATTCCAACTCATCCCGCAATGATATGTCGCGTCTCTGGATCAGAGGTTGCCGGTGATAATACACTTCGCGGACGGGCAACTTCATTCCTGTGCGCGTGGCCTTGTACGAAGGAGTCCACCGTACGTAGAGTTTAGACGAATCGTAAAGCTCAACCTTCTCTTTGTCGGTAAGTGGCAGCGCTTCGAATCTTTGCAACAGCCACGCAAGCTCTCGAATACCGCGACCTTTGGCCGCTCTTAGCCATTCAACATAAGGAACATTGGCCTCAACAAAGGCATCCTCCTCCAGCAGCGGCATAAACCTGGGCCAAGTTGCCGCCAGGCGGTTTTCGTCTTCAAACCAATCCCAGGCGAATGCAATCTGAGCGGGATGCAACTTCCACAACCAGCGCACGATGTTGTAGGTAAAGGTGTCAGTTACGGATGTTCCGGCAATGCCCGACATTTCTGGGTTATCCAACGGCGAGAGGTCGGCATCCGTGTCGCGCAGAAGCTTGACTCGATCGCCGAAAGACGCAAGGGTCTTCTCAGCCTGATGAAGAATTTTCGCGGTCTGGGGGTAAGCACGGATAAAGAGCAGGATCTCGTGAAAGCGAATTAACGATTCGGCATTGTTGAACTTCTGCCGGGCAACCCGAGAGAGACTGCTCTCGATCCTTTGTTCCTGACCACCACCGAACTCGCGCTTCAACTCATCAAGTTGATCAAGCAGTCGGTTGATTGTCTTGGCGGGCACCGTAGTATGAGAGAGACTGGTTACACAAGTGGGTCAATTAGGTCTCACATGGGAAGCTCAGATCCCCATAAGTACAGTTGCAGCCGCGCAATCACAAATGCTTGCGGAAGAACGTGGCAATCTTCCATGCGTCAATCGCTTTCCAGGGCATTTCACCAGTCGTGTAATGACCGCAGGGTAGCCAGACCACGTCGAGCGGCAGATGGTGTCCCCTCACCTCAGCAATGACGTTCTGAGATAGCTGAACCGGAAAAGTCAGATCGTAACGCGCTGAAATAAACCGCATCGGCCGCCGCCCCATGGCGGCCAACTTCGGAATGAAAGGGAACGGGCTAATCGGACTCCAGTATTCGCGCAGTTCATCTAAAGTTAAGTGATTGCCAAAACCCTCGCGCACGTGAAGCGTCGAGATTCCGTGCCAGGCGACATCCGCCACATAACCAGAGACGTGATTGAAAGTGCCCGCGACGATCTTTGGATCGTGGGCAAAAGCCAGGAACGAAATGCACGAGCCGATGCTAGTCCCGAGCACGCCGATGCGGTCGTAGCCGGCATCGGTAAGCCATCTTACTGCGGCTCGTGCGTCGAGCACCGCCTGCCGCAACGACTGAATGGTACGACCAACGTTGGGACTGACGAGATGGTCCGCACGTTCGAGTTCTGGCGACCGTCGCTCCTGGTGATAGGGAACCGTCAGTCGCAAGGCCGAGATGCCCAGCAGATTAAAGATGCGGCAGGCTTCCACGTGGCTCTCAGGCTGAGCATTCCACTGAGGCACTACCACTACGGCTCGGTTTGCAGGTTTCCCATTCCTGGGCCTGCGATTCCTGGACTTAGCCGGGAAGAAACGCGCGCGTGCCACATTGTTTTCGACCGCATCCGTGTGCACGGCGCTGGTCCAGGTCAGTTGATCGCCATCAAGATTGAAGTCGTTGATGGCCGGCAAGTCATAAAACTGTTCGCTGTCGCGCAAGACGTTCTCCGTATGACGGCGAAGAACAGTGCGCGGGTCGTCGCCGTTGGCATGATCAACGACAAAGGGCAAGCCCCACTCAAAAGGGCGCACCACGCGGTTATTGTCGCGGTCGTAATAAGCGCGCTCGCGCCGGTGCATGTATGCTTTCCAGGAAACCAATCGACCTCTTAATGAAGACCCACGGGCGCAAGCCCGGAGCAAGAATAGAGATGAAGGCGTGATCCTAAAGAGCACGACCGCCCCCAGTCAAGCGGCGAGTAAGGGAATGGCGTCCAAGCTTCATGTTTACCTTGGTTTTTGCGGGACGTGAAGCTAAACCGCAGTTTCCTGCTTTGGGAAGACTAAAACGATCCACGAACCTACACCAAACTGACACGAAGCCATTCCGTGCTGTTCGTGTAAGCTAGTGGATCGATTCTCGGTCAAGACCTTGCTCACGAAACGAGAGGTTAGATGCTTGCTTCACAGATTATGCAAATTTAAACCAGGGCTGAATTGCTAAGATGTGGCCAGGAACTGGGCAGACGTGAGGCAGCACTAGTTCTTTCAGTTGCATTGGACCAGGACGCTCTTGCTAACCCAGGCTTCTGCCTGGGATTAATAAGTCAATTCATGGTGAAGGTGTTTCCCCAGTCGTCCGTTTCACAGACCATGAGAATTCAGGCTGTATGCCCATCACATTGAGTGCTAGGCGCTCTCAGTCCGCTGCGGACTAGGAAAGCGAGTTGATCGGGACCTCTTTTAAGTTTCTCTGTTAACCTCTTGTGTAATAGCCTGGAATCTTAAGGCATCCTGTGTCATGCAAGCATTATTAAAGAAGACGTAAGGCGTCTTAGCGACCCCAAGCAGGCTGCCCGCTTGGGAACCCCGGTCGCTTTTTGCCAGGCTCTTACTTGTTCCCAAACTTGGCAATATCGCAACTAACTCAAGCAACTCGCTTTCCTCATACTCGTATCGCCATCCGTTTCTACCATGTAACCTGAAATAGAGTTTGTCCGGAGTCACGCTCTCTGCTGTGTAAGGATCCACCACGTGCCACAAGTTCAGATCGTCGCATATCCTTTTGAGCACTTTACTCTCCCAATCGCCACGCGGTTCCCAGCAGAAATTAATTTGCTCGAAGTGATTCTTTAAACGGTTGAGGTTCCCAAAGAACTCCTCCAGATTTGCAATGTTTTCTTTGGTTTGTTTGAAGCTGGCTGGACACTGGAACAAAATCGTCCTGGCTTTCAAAGCCTGAGCGCAGGCAAGTGTGACTTCCCATGCCTCTTTAACTATCGGGGTAGACTTAAAGTAACCGGCTTCCTGTTTTTCGCTTTCGGATAGCTTCTTCTTTAAGCGTCTATAGGTAGGACTTTTAGCGTCATGCGTAATCAACTGCCAGGCTTTGAGAACAAACTCAAATTCAGGCGGAGTGTTTTCACGCCAACGTTCAAGCGTAGATATTTTTGGCGGTTGGTAAAATGTATGTTGAACCTCGACGCAAGAAAACAGTTGAAAGTATTTCACTCTGGCGATGCCAAATCCAGATGTCCCGATACTTACCTTGCTCTTCATCGTTTTGCCGCGGTATCCACAGATTACGCAGATTGAAGAAATAAAGACAGGAGCAGAAGCCATGGGGTTTGTGCGTCCTGTTACCTGACTCTTTTCTGATGTGAACCATTGGGGGTCATATACCCGGCGACTGTCCCTGATTCATTGTTTTTCTTCGTCTGGTGAATCTGCGTAATCTGGGGATTCCAAACTCGGGACGGATTCTTCCTACCGAAACTGATTGTCGTCTGCGGATGGTCCATAAAGGGCGGGGACTTTCGCGCCCATCAAACGCAGATAGACTGTCATTTGCCCGCGATGATGCGCCCAATGATTAATGGTGTCCTGGATCATCACGTGGCGTGGCGACTCCATGACAACATTTCCCCGAGCCAGTAACCGCCAGGAAGTCAGCAGGTGCTCGTCGGTGGTCTTCTCGAGCGCCGAACGTGCGTCTGCTGCTGCCTTGTCGAGGGCGTCCAGCAACGCGTCACTGGTGTCCATCCGTTTCTGCTCCATGTTCGAGCCGTCCGCTGGGGCCACGTCCAGTTCGTCCTGCGTGATCTCCATGGCGACCCACGTGGGAATCGTCGCCACCATGTTCGCCAGGTATCCGAAGATCATCGACTTCTCGTGCGGCTTCCAGTCGTACTTGCCCTCGGGCACCTGCTCCAGAGCGCGGCGCGAACGCTCTACCTCTCGGTCCAGCTCTGCGAGTAAGAATTCCGTCAGTTCCATACGTTTCTCCTCTTCGTTGATATTTCAGTCATCATACCGCGTGCTCCTAGCGAGGTGAAGCCAAGCGTTATCGTTAGTAATTCTCACAATCGATTCTTTGGTAAAGTCGGCGAAGGGAATAATTTGGTCGGTACCGAGACTTCAGTTGAAACCCGAATCTTGAATTTTCAGCCGCGCCGGCGGAAAACGTGCCTGTGCTCTACTCCGACGATGGCGAGAAACCCGCCCAGTGACAAGCGGAGTCGCGATTAAGAAAAGCAAAATTAATCGGGTAAGCAATGTGGAACTCACGCGTTAATGGTCGTTTTCCAATATAACTGAGTTTTTCGCTGGATGTTTCACGGTGAGGCTACATGCCAAATCCTACAGTCAGCAATCGCAAATTTGTTTTTCCCGACTCTGGGGTGCTGGCTCCTGCGGTTGACAAGTTGTCAAGTCCAGTACTACTGTTCAACCCATCTATGTCCCATCCTCCGTGCCACGTGGGAGACGGACTCTAACCCGTGCGGCAATCGAACAACGGTATAGACCTTACAATCAAGAAAGGAAGAAAATTTCATGCGCAAACCCTCGCGTCGAACTACGCTGGCGGCGATGTTAGCCTTACTTGTTTTCGCCGCGTTGACATCTGTCACATCCGCAAATCACTCATGGGGTAATTACCATTGGGCTCGCACTAGCAACCCGTTCACCTTACAGGTGGGAAACAACGTAAATTCCGTTTGGGATTCGTACCTGGACGAAGCGATATCAGACTGGAGCCAGTCTACGGTGCTGGACCTCACGAAAGTGACGGGCGGCACCAGACCGAGACAATGCCGTCCTACTAGCGGGCGCATAGAGGCGTGCAATGCTAGTTACGGTAGCACCGGCTGGCTTGGCATCGCTCAAATCTGGGCCAGCGGCAGTCACATCACGCAAGCACTCACTAAAGTTAACGACACTTACTTCAACACCGCGCAGTACAATACACCCGCGTGGAGGCGCATGGTGATGTGCCAGGAGATCGCCCATGACTTCGGGCTCGATCACCAGGACGAGAACTTCAGCAATCCGAACCTCGGATCATGCATGGACTATACCAACGACCCCGAAGGGGGTGGCGCGTATGGACCCAGCAACGAGCACCCGAACCAACACGACTTCGATCAGCTTCTATCCATCTATGGGCACGGCGATAGCACAGGCACCGTCGGGCAAACCGTGTTCGGCCACAAAGATGCTGCTGGCGAGACGCCTCCAGCGATGAACGACATCGACCTTGAAGGGCGGCGGCAGTGGGGCAGACTGATACGATCTTCCCCTAAGGGACGTGTGCAGCTTTACGAGCTTGATTTCGGTAATGGTCACAAAGTGTTTACGCATGTTCTCTGGGCGGACGGCGAAGAAGGTGGCCGTGGCGGTCGTTAAGGCAGCGTAACTTCCAGGATTTAACCCGAAAACCTAAAGAAAGGGCGAGACTCTTGTCTCGCCCTTTCTGCATGCGGAAAGACTTTTGTCTTCTTTGCCGGTGAGTAGTTTGCTTGCGCCAATCCCTCTTTAAAGTAAGTACGCCAAAGGGCGTTGCCTCACTTGCCGCGTTGCAAGAGACGACGAACCACCCGCGGCAGCAGGCGAGCGGTCCTGACAATGGAACCAGTCGTGAAGTGAGTCGCCAGGCCTTGAAAAAGGCTCGATGCTTCTGGGTCATACCTGAACCACCAGACATCCGGGAGAAACGACATACGGTTTACATGGATGTGTCGCGACGTCACGAGTTCGAGCAGGCCCATGCGTCCATGGGTGCGGCCATACCCGCTTTCTTTGATTCCTCCCCAGGGCGTTTGGGCGATGCCGTGCGTATAAAGCACTTCATTGACCATCACCGTTCCGGCCTCGATGCGTTCGGCGAGACGCCTGCCACGGGCAATATCTTTGGTCCAAACGCTGGCAGTCAGACCGAAGACACTGTCGTTTGCGAGCAGTATGGCTTCGTCCTCAGTCTTGAAAGTCATCACCGGGAGCACCGGACCAAAAGTCTCATCGCGCATGATCGTCATCCGGTGATCTACATTTGTCAGCACCGTGGGCGGATAAAAGAAACCGCTCAGATTGCCGGCACGTTTTCCTCCGGTAACTAACTTCGCACCGCGTTCGACCGCGTCTGCCACGTGCTCTTCGACAATTCGCAGTTGTCTTTCATTGGTCATGGCGCCGACGTCGGTGTCTTCTTTCGTGCCCACTTGCTGCCGCAGCGCTTGCGTCCCCGCCAGGACGCGCGCGAGAAACTGCGGCGCAATCGATTCGTGCACGTAACACCGTTCGACTGAGGCACAGGCCTGACCGGAATTTGCGAAGGCCCCCCAAACAGCACCGCGCGCGGCGTTTTCAAGGTTGGCGTCTTCCAACACCACCATCGGACCCTTCCCGCCCAGCTCGAGCACCACGGGCGTGAGATGCTTCGCCGCTGCTTCGGCGACGCGTTTACCGGTGGACACACTGCCGGTGAACATGATCTTGTCAACGCGCGCATCAATCAGCGCGGCGCCGGTCGAGCCATCGCCAGTAACAATTTCCAGTAATCCCTCGGGCAAAGCGGCGCGTCTGAAGATCTCGCCAATCTTAAGTGCCGTGAGCGGAGTAAGCTCGCTGGGCTTGAGCACCACCGCGTTGCCGCTCATTAAAGCCATCACGATTTCTTCAGCAGGTGTGCCCAGCGGAAAATTCCATGGGGAGATGATTCCTACCACACCCATTGGCTTATAAACGATTCGAGACGAGCGGCCCATCAAACCATACTGACCAATGTCGATCTTTTGTGGTTTGAGTAGGCTGGCAGTGTGGTTTGCGAAGTAATGCATTGCATCAAGCGTGGGCACAACCTCCATCGAAATCGCTTCCGATACCGGCTTGCCGGTTTCGCGGGAGATAAGCGTAGCCAGTTCCTCTATCTGACTCAGCATGATCGCGCGGGCTTTGAGTATCACGCGGCCTTTTTCTTTGAACGATATACCAGCCCAGGCCGGTTGCGCTGCCCGGGCTCGACGTACCGCCTGGGCCACTTCTTCTGGAGACGCGAGGGGCACGCGGCCTAGCTCGGCGCCGGTGCCGGGATCGTAGGAGACGATCTCGCGGGTTTGTTCTGACTGAAGGACTTGTGTGCTCATCACGCTGCACCGATTATCCAACAAAGGGGCTATCTGGCATAGGCTAGAGACCGTTAGGGAAGTGTCGATCACCGATGCTACGCGGGCGGTGCAGTATCCGCAACAAGTACTAAGGTGGCCTCCTGGAAGGCAGATTTAACCATAGAACCGCTCCTCGGTGCTGTGGTTAACTAGCCCCCCGCAGGTTGAGCGGCCCAAACTGCATCACTCATTACACCTCGTTTCCTGAGTTCGCTCCTCTCGGTTACAATGGGCTCCCATCTCAAACACCTTAGGAGACTCGTCAATGATCCGACCGCAACTTGCGGAATTCATGCGTCGCATGGACCCCAATTCCGTTGCAATTATTCCCAGCGCCCGCGAAGCCACGCGTTCCAATGATACGCAATACCGATTTCGCCAGGACTCGGATTTTTTATATCTGACCGGCTTCGAAGAGCCGGAAGCGATCGCGATCGTGGCGCCTGCGCGCGAACAGAAATACACGTTGTTTGTTCGACCACGCGATCCCGAGCGGGAAATCTGGGACGGCCGACGCGCCGGAGTGGAAGGTGCGAAGAGCGAATACGGCGCCGACGAAGCATTGCCTATTGTCGAGTTCGATGAAAAGCTGCAGGAAATTCTTGACGGCGCAGAGAAGCTGTACTACCGCCTCGGCGTCAATCCTGATCTTGACGATACGATAATCCGGCAGATTGCGCGGATGCGCGCGCTTAATCGAAAACCGATCCATCCCCCACAGACGATCATCGATCCGGCCACCATCGTTCACGAGATGCGCGTTCTCAAGAGTCCGGAAGAAATAGAACTAATGCAGCGCGCCGCCGACATTGCCGCCGAGGCGCATGTCGAAGCTATGAAGGCTGCACGGGCCGGAATGAAGGAATACGAAATCGAGGCGCTGATCGAACAGATTTTTCGCCGGCTTGGCGCTGCCGCTCCTGCCTACACCTCAATCATCGGCGCGGGGGTGAACGCTACCGTGCTTCATTATATAAACAACGACGGTGAGCTCAAGGATGGCGATCTCATACTGATAGACGCCGGCGCCGAATACCGAGGCTATGCCTCCGACATCACCCGCACCTTCCCCGTTAATGGTTGCTACACGAAAGCGCAACGCGAAATCTATGACCTGGTGCTGGAAGCGCAGATGTCGTGCGTTGAGATGGTCCAACCAGGCACCACGCATGACCAACTTAAGAGTCATTCAATCGAGGTGCTGACAAAAGGTATGGTGCGTCTCGGATTACTCAAGGGCGACCCGGCTGAGTTGATTAAGGAAAAGAAATACGAGCAATTTTATATGCACGGGCTGGGACACATGTTGGGCATCGATGTGCACGACGTCGGCCGCTACTACTACGACAAGAAGTCGCGCGCGCTGGAGCCGGGCGTGGTTATGACAGTCGAGCCAGGCCTCTACATTAACCCGAACACAAAGGACATTCCCCAACAGTACCTGGGTATCGGCGTGCGCATTGAAGACGACGTGTTGTGCACTCCCGAGGGGCCGCGCGTTTTGACTGATAAGGTACCGAAAAAGGCGGAAGCGATTGAAAAATTGATGGCGAATTAGGGAAATTCTCACGCTGTTGCCGAGATCCTATAGGGGCGTCCCCTACAAGGAAGGTCTCGAACCGCCGGCTTTGGAAAGCTCTGAAACAATCTCCTGCATCGCGGTTCTCCCGCGCTCAACCTCATCCGGCCTAAAAGAAATCGCGCCGACCACGGCGTGGCCACCACCGCCATAGCGTTCGCAGATCTTGGCGATGTTGTGGGTGCGCGGCACGGGCGCCCAGGGGCTGGAGCCGACGGAGATCTTTGTGCGCAAGGCCCCCCGGGTTAAGGCGACTGAATAAGTGGTTAGCGGATGGAGATAATAAGGAATGAACTTGTTAAAGCCCTCGTAGCCTTCGTCGACCAGGTCAAACTGGACCACACCATTCGCGAACGAGGCCTTGCGCCTTATGACTTCGAGCGTTTTCAGATGCTGCTCTTTAATGGGACGAAAGCGATGCTCGACCTCTGCACTGGTCGCAATCTCTTCAAGAGACTTCACCGTCAGATCACGTATTAACTGTTCGATGAAATTGTCGTCCGGGTCGGCCTCAATCACCTGCATCAATTGTAGGGCGGGCTCTTTCAACTCCACACACTGAGCGGCGGATTCATAGAGTGCTCCATCGATAATGTGGGCCCATTCGATTAAAGACCTGATCGGTTCGGCATTGAAACCAAACTGCGAACTCGCGACATCGGCAATGAATTCAGTGCACGACTTGCGGGTGGCGTCGAGAAATTTCTGGCCCGATTTGTCGGCCCGAAAATGGGCCTCATCTGCGGGCGTGAGAAACGCGGACTCATGATGATCAAACCACCAGGTCAGGCGCTCGGAAGCAGCATACTTGAAATCAACAATTGCATTCTCGTCACCGTCAAACATCTCCAGGTCGAAGAGGGTGCCGGGGCGGTGTAAGAGCCCTCGGTATTCGACTTCGGCGTCAGGACTTATTATCTCTTTGTAAAAGCGGGTAAAGGTCGCCGCAGAGGCAACTCCGTCGAAACAATGGCCATGGTAAAGCAAGCGAAGTTTCATTAGTCGTTTACTTATGAATTTTTGAAGCCAGTATCGAAAAGCCCACAATCTTAGCAACGAAAGCGTCGAGCGAAAAGAGCCGACTAGTGATCTACAAAATCACACAACGGACAAAACTTGTGAGTGCCATTTTCGTGTAAGTTCGTGGATCGTATCTAACGCTATCTCTGGTTGGTTAAGGGAGGAAAAGCAGCTCAGTCAAGCTGCTGGCCTGGGGCTACCGCCCCCGGAGCCAAATCTAATTCTTACAGGGTTCTATAGCGGCAGTCTTCGGAACCAAACGTTCGGCAATGAACTTATCAACGTCCGCTTCGATCAGTTCACCATTGACCACCCAGGCTTTTTCGGTGAGTAGATCGCCTTCCTTCGTCAGTTTGGCCGGTTCGAGAAAAATGTTCCAGGGCGATCCCCAACGCCGGGTATCGCCGGTGAGTTGCCGGTAGCCGTAGTGGGCCGTCTTTTCACGATCCTCGCGTAGCTCCGATTCAGTCACCACGGTATAGGGGGGACCAGTCGGACCAAAGAAAGCGCGTACCTCCTCGCGTAAGGCATACTCGCTGACGCCAATTACTTCGAATCCGTAGGCTTTGTACTTCTCAGATAACTTCGCGGTCACCGGCGCTTCATGCTTCCAGTTGCCACACCAGGGAGTGAAGTAGACCACCATGACCAGCTTCTTACCCTGGACCAACGAGCGCAGATCAACCGGCTTGTCGTCCTTGAGATCTTTTAGGATCCAGTTTCTGTAACCGACCACCTTCTCCTCGAGCGGCGAGTATTCGTGCCCGGCCTGGGCATGAGTTGCAGATGGGACCAGAGCGATCACCAGGAGGATAAAAGTAAATAATTTGATCATCTCTAATTAACTCCTATTTGGAGTGCGGCGCCTGGTCGCCGCTTTCCGTACTAGACCAAAAATGCCGATAACGTAATACAAAAGCGGCGACGGCGCACTCCAAATTTGTCGTCTACCGCTCAGCAAGTTTCGCTGTCGCAGCTTCCTCCAACAACGGTTTTACGGCTGCTTCAAAAGCATCACGTTTACGTTCGCCAACAATCTTAGCCCGAATGCGACCTTCGCGATCGAGGATAAACGTAGTAGGCAGTCCCGCAACCGCGAAACTTGATTCAACTCCTCGATCCCCGAGCAGCACGGTGTAATCCTGTTTGATGTCTTCCCAAAAATCCCTCACGCCCTCTGCGCTGTCATAAGTCGAGACTCCGAGAACTGATAATCCGCGCGACTCCAGATCGCGGTGCATTGTATTGAGTTCCGGTATTTCTGAGCGGCAGGGGATACACCAAGTGGCCCAAAAATTCAGCAGGACCACGCGACCGCGCAGTTCTGTGAGGTTAAAGCTCTTGCCATCCAAGGTCTGCAGCGCAACTTCGGGAGCATTAGGGAAACTACTTCTGGTTTCCGGTGCCGCGGCAGTTGACGGGGAGCGTGTATCTACATTGATCCAGCTTTCCGCATTCGGCAGGATTCCGGCGAGAGTAGAGCTGGCAAGCAAGGTTGAATATCCGCTCGCCACTAAGAGACCCACCGCAATCAGGATCACTCCGGAAACAACTTCCACCTTGTGCAGATGTTTACGGAACTTTCCGTAGAAAGCGAGAAACTGATTGATGCCCAGCCCGGTCAAAAGAAATGGAACTGCAAGTCCGGCGGAGTAGCATGCCGAAAGCAGCAGACCGCTTCGCCAACCGCCGCTAGTGGCTGCCAACCCAATAATGCCGCCCAGGATCGGACCGATGCAGGGAGTCCAGCCGGCAGCAAAAGCAATCCCGAGCGTGAACGAACCCAGCATTCCACGCGGCTTCTCATCAGAAAAGAAACGCGTGTCTTTGTAGAGCGTGGAGATTTTCAGCAAACCGATCAGCTGCAGGCCAAATGCGATGATGATGATTCCGCCAATGATTCTTACCCAGGGGTTGCTGGTGATTGCGGCGCCCACTAATCCGGCCGTAGTTCCGAGGGCCACGAAGATCACCGAAAGCCCTACATTAAAAGCCAATGAATTGAGAATGACTGCCCGCCGAGCGCCTGACTGCGTTCCACCCTCTTTGAGTCGATCGATGCTGACGCCCGACATCAGTGATACGTAACCAGGTACGAGCGGCAAAACGCAGGGCGAGAGAAAGGAAAGAACTCCCGCGAGAAAAGCGATGCCGATAGTGATGTTTGAACCTTCCATTGTGTCTTATGAACTGGCCACCCCAGCTCGCGCGCGCTTTATCTCTTCAATTATACGGGCAGGCGACGTTAAGGCGTTACTCACGCGACCTACTATCAGTGGCTTACCACCTTCTTAGCCAGAGATTCAGGTTTAAATAGATGCCGGAAAGGGCCGAGGCGCTCGCCAATGCCGCGAAAAGAATAAGCAATGGCACCTGCCAGCTACCTGCGAAGAAATAGAAATGGGCCTGGCGAAAGTAGCGGGTTAGAGGTAGGGGAGGAGGTGCCTTCGAGACCACACCGGTGCCGGCATCAATCAAAAGCGAGTCGGCACCCATGCCCCCAACCGCCTGGTAGACCGGCGTACCTTCACTCATCAAGAGTGTAAGCGCTGTGAGTGGCAGTCGTCTGCCGGCAAACTCATTGGCGCGGGCCATGGCTTCGGCGGGCGTAATAACCACCTTCGCGGCTTCGATGTTTGTGACCGAGCCGCCTTCAATCGTATTCGGCCAGGCGTAAAGCAGACCACTTGAGGCCCAGGCGAGCACGGGTACGGCTACGATCATCCCCAGCCAGGTGTGAATCCGGTAAACAATACTTCGCATATCTCTTGTGCGTCTCCGCGACCCGCGCTTAGTTAAGCTTGTGAAGTGCGTAACGTCGGCGGGGGGTATACCACCCTTCCCAACTTGCAAATTGACTCTAGTCTAGTGGAATCCCTCACGGCCCGGATCTCGTAGGTTAGGATGGGCGGTTCACCGCGCGACCTTCGGCACACTCAACCATCGGGCATTGGCGACACTCCCGCCACTTCGTAGAGTGGGCTTGTCGTCAGTCAGTCTTCATTCGGGTCATCAGCTTTTCCCGTAATCACCTTATCTGTCACGGGCTCGGCTAGCAGTTGCTTAATCATTTTGCCAAGCGCAGTTGTCTCTAGATCATGCGCACCCAGCGCGATGAAACGCACTCGGCCGCGGCGGTCGATCAAAAACGACATTGGCAGCGAGAAGGCGCCGTAATTCAGATCGTTTATGGGCGAGTCTGCCACTACCACGCCGTAAGGCAACCGGTTCTGCTTCTTGAATTTACGAAGATAGGCCAACTCTTCTGCGCGATTGAGTTTTTGGCCATCGGCATGGCCGTAATAGTTTGTCAGACCAAGTATTACCAAACCTTGATCTTTATAAGTCTCGTGCCATCTCTGCAGTTTGGGAAAGGCATAACGACAAGGTCCGCACCAGGGCGCCCAAAAATCCAGCAAAACTACATGCCCGCGCAGTTTGGAAAGCCTGGTTGGTTTCACGTCGATCCATTCGGTGCCGACAATTTCGGGCGGGTCGGTGGTTTTGCTGCTATTTCCTGTTTTCGCGAGCAGCTTGAGTAGATCTGGGGACGGATCCATGCTGGCCAGCCGTACCCGGGCCATCTTATGTAGATTGCCTGAGGGCAATGAGACAGAAAGCCTCACCAGATCTTGCAGGATCGCGAGGGCGGCTGGGCGTTTATTCAGTTTCTCCAAGGCGTCAGCAAGAAACGATGCCGACTTGAATAGCCTTTCGTCTCGTTTGTAGCCGGTAAGTTTCTTCGACTCCAGAGCGAGCGTCGCTGCCTTTCCCATGCCCTTAGCGTGCTTTGCCATGCGTTCATAGTCGTTCGACTGGTGAAAAGCATCAGTAAGCAGCGTTTCCATCCCGTAGAGCTCGTCAAGGTTTTGTGGTTGGGTTTTCACATAAGCTTCAACCATATTTTCTGCTTCGGGCAATAGATTCCTCTTGATCGCATGCAGCACCACCACGGCGCGCGCTACCTGGGTTTTCTCTCCGGCGGGACTCCCGGCAATGAAACGGCGCATTACCTTGAGGGCCGCATCCGAGTTGCCGGATAGATGATGCAGCATGCCCAGGTAGTAATGATCTGTTTCCCCAACCTCGCCTTGAGCTTCAAGTACAGCGGCGTTGCGCGCGGCAATATCTTTCTGCTCTTGTTTGGTCGCGGCATCCAGTTTTGGATCGAAAGGGAGCTTCTGTTTGTTGAATTCCGCAAATTTCTTATCGAGATGGCTGTTCGCTTCTTCATACAAGGCTTGAGGAGTTCGAGTGTCCGGCAGGGTCCCAGGCTCCGGGACCGCGCCGTCTTGGGCAGAGCCGAACGAAGGCACCAGCAAAGTGCAAGCAAAAACTACAACAAGAAATCTCAGGCCGTGAGTATTCAATAGAAAGTGGGTCATCGATTCATAGTTTCACCGGTTCACGCGCACATTGGCAAAACGATCGGGACCAAAAGCAGGATCCGGCAAAACGACATTATCCACTATCGCGTCCACAATCAACTTTCCGGTGATTGGCGCCAGTAGAATGCCGTTGCGATAGTGTCCGGTCGCAAAAACCAATCCCTGAATTTCGCCAGACGGACCAAGCACGGGCCAACTGTCCTGGGCACGCGGACGCAAACCCGCCCAGACACCCACTAGCGGTAGATCTGAAATCCGCTGTGAGATTTCCAAGGCGTTCGACAAGATGGAATGAACTCCGGAAGCAGTAACCACTTTATTGAAGCCAGCCTGCTCTGTAGTTGATCCCGCAAGGACGCGGCCATCGAGCCGTGGCACAAGATAGCCGCGCCGACTATATATGACGTGACGCGCAATGCACGGCCTGGATTGCGACGAGCCAAAGCAAACCATTTGCCCTCGCACTGGCTCGATGCGCGGAATTGGCGAGTCCAGGACCTTGATAAAGGAACTCCACGCGCCCCCGGAAACTACGACTGTCCCGGTACTAATGAAGCCACGCGAAGTCTCCGCCCCTTCGATTCTTCCACGGTCGCTACGGATAGATCCCACGGTGGTCCCGGTCATGAGTCGCACACCCAGCTTTTCGTTGGCAGCCACTAAGGCGTTCAGCAGGCGGCGGTTCTCGATCTGAATATCGTTGGGAAACTTCAAGGCCCCGCTGAGGTTTTGAGAAATGCAAGACTCCAGAGCTTGTGCGTCGATTGGGCCGAGCTTTTGGATGGACAGTCCGGCGCGGACCTGCCAGTCATAGCGGTGATCGATCTCTCTCTGATCCTGCTCGGTTAAAGCCACGTAAAGCGTTCCGGTCTGATCGAGTTCGCTATCTATTCCCGTCTCTTCGCGCAACGCCGCCGCAAAAGTAGGGTACATATCGCGGCTCTGGCAGCAAAGATCGAAAAAGCCGTCCGCGTAGTCGGCCTCGGCCTGCGGCGCCAGCATTCCCGCAGCCGCGAAGGAAGCTTCTGCTCCGAGGTTTGCGCGCTCGACTAGGACTACGTTCCTGACCCCTCGCAGAGCTAGCGCACGCGCGATGGTTAATCCAATCACGCCGCCGCCGATGACGACTACGTCTGCGGTTTCTAATTGACCCATCTTTGTACACCGGTTTCTTCTGGTCCTTTGTCAGCGGCCAGTTGTCAGTTGTCAGTTGTAGCTTTATTCTGTTAGAGAATTAGCTTCGCAGATTGCTAATTGCATTTCACGGTAGGAGATAGGAATTACAGCTGACCCACTGACCACTGACCAACGATTATGAAACATACTATCACACTGATTCCGGGCGATGGCATTGGCCCCGAAGTCGCATCGAACGTTGTGCGCATCATCGAGGCAGCCGGGGTAGATGTCACCTGGGAAACTCACTATGCAGGCGCTCAAGCCCTGGAAAAGTTCGGCACCACCATGCCGGAAGAGCTCCTCGCCTCCATTACGCGCAACAAGGTCGCCCTAAAAGGTCCAGTCACCACGCCGGTAGGAAAAGGTTTCGCTTCCGTGAATGTCGGTCTGCGCAAGACGCTCGATCTCTATGCCAACTTGCGACCCGTCCGAGCTTTGCCCAACGTTCCCTGCCGTTACCCGGAACTTGATCTAGTTATCGTTCGTGAGAATACGGAGAGTTTATATGCCGGTCTGGAACACGTGGTGGTTCCGGGGGTCGTAGAAAGCATCAAAATCATTACCGAGAAAGCCTCCACTCGCATCGCGAAGTTCGCCTTCGAATATTCCCGGCGCGAAGGCCGCAAAAGAGTAACCGCTGCCCACAAAGCTAATATCATGAAACTGTCGGATGGACTGTTCCTGGAATGCTTTCGCAACGTGGCTAAGGACTATCCTGAGATTGTGGCTGATGACAGAATAATTGACAACGCCTGCATGCAACTTGTGATGAGACCCGAGCAGTTTGACGTGATGCTGCTGGAAAATCTGTACGGCGATATCGTTTCCGATCTCTGCGCCGGCCTAGTCGGGGGCCTGGGTTTGGTTCCCGCTGCTAACATCGGCGAGATTGGCTCGGTGTTTGAAGCAGTGCACGGTTCCGCTCCGGACATCGCCGGCCAGGGGATTGCTAATCCCACCGCACTGCTTCAATCAGGCATTCTGATGCTGCGCTACCTGGGCGAGCGCGAGGCGGCAGACAAGATCGAAAGCTCCATGTTGCAAGTCTTCGAAGAAGGAAACGTGAGGACGCGCGACATCGGAGGGACTGCCAAAACGGCCGAGTTTGCGGATGCGATTATATCAAAAATGAAGTAGGGAACCGACACAGAGATGTGAGATACGCCGAAAACACGGGACATTTCATTCAAGTCGAGTCGAAGAATTGATCGAATGAAAAATGTGACAAAGGGAAAATAAACCCACTTCGATGTCAACGCAGTTGATTCTGGATCTTCTTTGGGAGTTTGTCCTTCACCAACTGGTAGGCATTTTTTAGGAGCGCTCTCAGTTCCGGTTCCGGCAACACATCAAAGCGTTCAAGCGCTACCCACTGGTAACGAGCGACGTAAGGTGCCGGCATGATGCCTTCTCGTTCGACCAACTCAGCAAACTTCTCCGGCGTGCACTTGAACGACATACAGTGGTCGGAGGCCGGCTCAAGCGAAAGCACGCAGAACATCTTGTTGCCGATGCGCATCAGCAGGTCATTTTCCCACTGGACTCCTTCGGTAACGTAAGGTAGCGAGAGGCAGAATTTGCGAACAGATTCAATGTCCATAAGGGGTGAAAGGTATAGTAAATTGTCAATGGGTAAATCGTGAACCGTGAATCTTAAACCGGCCCACTGCTTACCGTTGCCTGCTTACTGCCTACATGTGATCGAGGACAAGCAACGCTGTCTGACCGCCGCCCGATGAGACGTTACAAAGGGATGAAGCCGATAAGCGAACCAGGCCGCCTTCCATCCGGTTCTGAAACATGAAAGGATTGAAGTCTACAAACATCTCATCGCTCCGGACATCGTCGTCAACGAACCTGGGGATAGCGACTTTCTTTACGGGAACGCGTTCCTGCACCACAAAATCCCGAGTGAACGCTTGAGCGATTGTCTGCTCCCA
>JACCSP010000120.1 GCA_013812905.1 Pyrinomonadaceae bacterium | reverse complement strand
GTGTTGGACTGGTGACTTACTTCATCTACGGCGGCAATTGTGAAATCATTACGCTCGACAGCTTGCGTCCCGGCCTGGGCGTTTGCACGGCTTTAATCGAGGCGGTCAAAGCAATAGCGCAGGAGGCGGGATGTGACAGGTTGTGGCTAATGACAACCAACGACAATCTTCAAGCCTTGGGTTTTTATCAGAAGTGCGGCTTCAGGCTGGTTGCTGTGCACGGAGGTGCGGTTGAAAAGTCACGGCAGATGAAACCGAGTATTCCGCTGATTGGCGAGGTGGGATACTGATTCGAGACGAGATAGAACTGAAGATGTTTCTTGGAAGTGGGAGCGGCGCGGCCTAATGCTGTTGAACCGGACGCCCACCAGCATGCGCTTTTATCTTTCAAGTAATCAGGGCGCCGGTTAACAGCAGCGTTAGGTTACTGTCATGTGAGACTAAAAGGTATCAGGAGGTACCCGATGCGCAAACAAATAGTCGCTCAAGACCCAGAAGAGCCCTTAAGCCCTGAGCCTGACTGGTTGGACCTGGAACACATTACACGGGTAGAGGTCTCATCCGAGGAGGCTGCACACCCCATCGAGTCAGCACTGATACTGGACACCGGGTTGGGCTGGCGGGCGGCAGAATCCGGAGAGCAGACGATCAGTCTGCTGTTTGACGCGCCGCAGATAGTCAGGCGCGTCCACCTGCTGTTTGAGGAGCCAATGGGAGGAGCGCGCACGCAGGAGTTCGCGCTGAGTTGGTTACCTGACGGCGAGCAGAATTACCGGGAGGTCGTGCGCCAGCAGTTTAACTTCAACCCGCCGGATGTGACTTCCGAGGTCGAGGACTACGTCGTGGAACTCGATGGCGTGGCGGCGCTGAAGTTGACGATCATACCGGATATAAGCGGAGGCCATGCCTGTGCATCGCTAGCGCAGTTGCGGCTCGCATGACCACAGAATCTTGGACCATCGCGCGGGTGCGCAACCTAACAAGGCGCTGAACCGGACGTTCAATAAGGTTGCCGCTCTTATCTCCTATTTTGATAGCGCCGGTTAGCTCGGGCGTCAGGTGGCGGCTTCCATGCCCAGATATTGGTGGCAATGCATCTCGTGCGGCGACAGGCCAGCTTGGTTGACGGTCTGTCACTCACGCAGCATAGCCGCCTTCATCTGGGATGAGTTGGCGCCAAGCGGCTGGGATCAGCGCCTTCTGCAGCGTAGGTGCAAATGCAAGCGCCGCTCGCTGCGCATCACGTACCGGTTTCAGCGCGGCGATCCCGAGAGGATCAGCGTCAAGCATATCGTTGGGCTTGGCCCGGATGCCGATTATCTCCCGATGCTCTGGGAGACCTTTCGGCATTCGAGTCCCCGCACGCATTGGATTGACTTCAGGTACCAAAGGGGCCGCAACCCTTGGGGCCTCAACAAACGGCTGGTTCTGGAAAAGGCACAACTTGCGCGCCTGCTGCGAGCGTACGAAGATGCGACAGGTCTGGCGATCGCTGCCCCTACCTAACAACTAGGCGTTGAAGCTGACCCCGCGGCCCGCTGTCGTCGCGATTGCTCTGGCTGTCGGCGCCGCGTTTAACCCATGGCTCAGTTACTTCACACCGCTTCTTGTGATTTTTGCGGTTAGCCTCAACATTGATGAGTTTGAGACTGATCGGGTTCGACCACTGTGCACAGTCATCTGCAATTCGGGCGATCAGCAGGGTTGTCCGTCGTCTCCGTTGTCGTATTATCCCTTTCCGGCAAATCCATCGACGCAGTAGATCTCCGGCCCCCAGGATGGCAAGGGCAAATTTGACTTCAAGGCGGTTGCGGCCGAGGCCTCCGACGCGAAGCCCAACAATTAGGAGGTGCTCATCGTTGGCGAGTGATGCCGGGCGTTCGGTGCTTTTCTGTTTCGTTACACGGTGTAGAAAGATGAAGCTATTGATTCTTGGCGGAACAAGATTTGTAGGTCGTCATTTGGTTACGGCAGCCCTCGCACGCGGACATGAGATCAAGCTTTTTAATCGTGGCAAGCATCGCGGGAAGCATCCGTCTGCGGCTTTAACAAGTGTCGAAACGATTTACGGAGATCGAAACAGCGATTTGGCTAAACTTCAAGGTCGCCGTTGGGATGCAGTCGTTGATACTTGTGGATATCTGCCGCGTACCGTAAGGGCATCAGTAGAAACCTTGTCTCATTCAGTAGATCGTTACGTTTTTATTTCCAGTCTTTCCGTATATGCGGATGTTAGCGTTTTCGGTATAGACGAAACTGCCCCCGTCGCCAAGCTAACGAGCGAACAATTGGAAAAGGCGAACGAAATTGATTCATCAGGGCAAGCCTCGGCAATGATTTATGGAGAAATGTATGGCGGGTTAAAAGCTCTGTGTGAGCAGGCGGTTGAAGAAGTCCTTCCCAATCGAGTGCTTATCATTCGTCCCGGTTTAATCATTGGCTCTTATGATTAAACCGACCGATTTACTTATTGGGTTGTGCGTGTCGCTCGCGGCGGGGAAGTATTAGCTCCGGGTCGTCCTGACCGCTATGTTCAGTTTATTGATGTCCGGGACTTAGCCGAATGGACTGTGAGTATGATTGAACGTAAGGAAAGGGGCGTCTATAACGCCAACAGTTTGCCTAACAACTTGACGATGGAAAGGGTGCTTGAGGAATGTAAAATGGCAAGCGATAGTGATGCTACTTTTACATGGGTCAGTGACAACTTTCTGATGCAAGAGAAAGTCGCTCCGTGGAGCGAGATGCCCCTTTGGATGCCGGAAGAAGGCGCGCCGCATTTGAAAGGCTTTATGTTCATCAATTGTAATAAAGCTGTTAGTTCTGGACTTAGCTTTCGCCACCTGAATGACACAATTAAAGATACGCTGACTTGGCGCCAAACAAATCGGCTGAATGAAGAATTGAAAGCTGGTATTGATCCTGACAAAGAACAAAGGTTGCTGCGTAAGTGGCACGAAACGCATTGACCTGTACGCCACACCCAAAACGTAATAAGAATCGGGTAAACAAGCCATTTGGAGCAGACTCAAATTAGGCGACCTAGCCAACTACTTGCCTAACTAGCCACCACATGGTTATTATGATATTGCCAAATGGTAAAGCGGTGATGGTGACCATATGAGTGTACAAAGGCAAATAGTCGAGACGACGGATATGGTGAAGTTTCTCAAGGAACTTCGCTCAGATTATGGGCAAACCCGTAACCTCTATCTCACACTTCTAGGGTTGCCCAGACTAGACACGGTTAACCTGATCAAGCAAGTTGAGAAGGGGTTTTCCTTCAACGTTCTCGTGCGTTTCCAACGCAATGTGGCTCTTCCCATGAAAGAAATCGCCGATTGGGTACAAATCCCGCAAACCACGCTGAACCGGAGGCGGGCGCAGGGCCGGCTTCAGCCAGATGAATCTGATCGCGTTCTTCGTGCCTCGCGGGTTTTTGGCAGAGCGCTAGAACTGTTCGAGGGTGATGCGGGAGCCACTCGTCACTGGCTTGCGAGCCCACAAAGGGCTCTAGGTGGTGCAATCCCAATGGGCTTGGCCAAAACTGACTTGGGGGTGCGCGAGGTGGAAGATCTCATCGAACGACTCGAACATGGGATCTTTAGTTGAGAATCACCGCTTGGAGAATCTTTAAAGCAAAGCACGCCGCGCGATCTTTTGATGGAGAGGGAGCACGTCGATCTGGCGGTCGTTGGAATAGCAAAGGAAACAAAATGGTCTATACCGCTGGACACTATTCATTGGCGGTGCTCGAGATCCTGGTCAATCTCGATCGAAGTACCATTCTTCCGTCTTACTCGGTGTCTTCAGTGCATTTTGATGATGCTCTTGTAGAACGTCTGGACCGTTCGCGCTTGCCGGCTAACTGGCGCCTCTCTCCGGCGCCTCCCGACTTACATGGGATTGGCGATGGCTGGCTAGCCTCAGGATCTTCCGTCATTCTAGAAGTACCAAGCGTCATTATTGAGACAGAAAACAACTACCTTATCAACCCTCAACATCCAGACTTTTCTTTGCTCTCGATTGCTCTGCCGCAGCCATTCGCATTTGACTCAAGACTCCTACGTTAGCGATCAGTCCTTATGCCCGAATTAGATCACTTAGCGCCATGTGAATAGATGAGACGTGACTCGCTGGATTTTCGTTTTTCTATTTTGCCTCCGATAGGTCACTCTCTTTCCGAGCACTCTATTTCTCTCAATTTGCCTCCGAAGCAATTTAGGCAAAATCGGATGCCTCACTTAATCGATCATTGGCCGGCGCCAGGCGGCTCCCCACGTACTCTTGGATAATCAGCCTCCTACCAGCAAGTCGGCAGCCAGGGTGGAAACCGCTTCTTTAGAAGCGTAGTTCGCCCACTTAAATCCGCTGCTGTTTTATACCAATCAGATTGTCTTCTTTTGGGCCTGGCCTCTGCCCTTTGTTTTGCCTGCTATTACGCTGATGCGTCCGTCACCTTCGAGATAACACTTTTTGACGCCGCTTATGTTGTCAAGACCCTGCTGGCGCAACTGACCAAGCAGTTCTTCCTCCGTGATCATCTCCTGCCTCATGTTCTTGCGCAGCATTTGGCCATCTCGTATCAGCGGCAGCGCCGCCGGGCGAACCAGGCGTTGAAAACGCGGAAAACGGTAAGCCAAAAAATCCAGCGTATAGTCCCAAAAGACAATTGTGGCAACTAGAATACCCCCTTCGGTAATCGATTTGTATTCACTGGCCATCGCATTCTGCGAAGCGTCGGCGATGAGCACGATTACCAGCACATCGGCAATACCTAAACCTCCGGCCTCTCGTCTCAGTAGGCGCAATACCGCGAAGAGCAGGAGGTAAACCAAAGTGCCACGCAGGATTATTTCAAGTAAGGGTACGGTAGGAACGAATACTGCATTCCAGTCGATTTCAAAAAGTTTGTCCATACACGTAGTGTGCATTAACGGCAAGTTAGCGGCAAACGCGCAAAGTCAATTGGCGAACAAACTTCTGTTCACTTCTGTTCACGTTCATTTCCCGCTTCTTCGAATTACACAGTTCAACGCCGACACGCTTCGGCAGTGAGCAGCGATTCGGCTTCCAAGGCGCAACTCGCCGAGCGACAACTGCACGCGGCGGCAACTATCGACAAGGAGGCAAACAGGGATTTTTCTCGCGGAACAGGGCGGCAATCTTGGCTGTTTCTACTGATCGAAATCCTTCACTTTGTTGTTTCAGTGTATGCTGTTCGTAGGTGCAAAGCTTAAGAAAAAGTCCGTCGGAAAGCCAGCGCGTTTCGGTCTGTGGGAACTGAGGAAGCGCGCAGTAAGTGCGCGGGAGTGGTCATGATGTCAGCCGAAGAAGATTTCACAATAGGTGTTGAAGAAGAATATCAAATTATCCATCCCGACACGCGCGAGCTGCGCTCGCGCGGGAAGCGTATTTTGTCGAAGGCGCGTGAGGCGGTCGGCGATCAGGTGACGCCGGAGTTATACCTCTCACAGATTGAGATCGGAACGCCCATCTGCCGCTCTCTTTCGGACGTGCGCGCCGAACTCACCCGGCTGCGACGCGAAGTAATCAGCGCCGCCGAAAAGGAGGGCAGCCGCATCGCCGCGGCGGGAACACACCCATTCTCCCACTGGGAAGATCAAACGCTGACGCCGAAAGACCGCTACCTCGACATCGCTGCCGACTACAGACAACTGGCGCGCGAACAACTCATCTTCGGCTGTCACGTCCACGTCGGCATCAACAATCGCGAAACGGCCATCCAGGTGATGAACCGCTCGCGCCTGTGGCTCGCACCGTTGCTTGCGCTGGCCGCGAACTCACCTTTCTGGCTCGGAGTGGACACCGGCTACGCGAGTTTTCGCACCGCAATGTGGCGGCGCTGGCCGATGACCGGTACGCCCCAGGTCTTCGCCTCGCGCGCTGATTACGACCGACTCATCGAAGACCTCGTCGCCACGAAGAGCATTTCGGACGCGACGAAAATTTACTGGGACGTGCGCCTGTCGGCGCGCTTCGAGACGATGGAATTCCGTGTCACGGACGTATGCCTGACGGTGGGCGAGGCAGTGATGATCGCTGGTCTCTCGCGCGCGCTGGCGCGAACATGCGCGGCGGAAGCGTTACGGGGGGATGAATTCCGAGACATTCGACCCGAAATTCTCCGCGCCGCCAAGTGGAGGGCGGCGCGCTTCGGGCTGGAAGAGGAACTGGTTGACGTGCGTACGGCGCGCGCCATCCCGGCGCGCGAGTTAGTGGAAGAGTTTCTATCTTATCTACGACCTTCACTTGAAGAATACGACGAGTGGGACGAAGTCGCGGCGCAAGTTCACGAAGTTTTAGATCGAGGCACGGGCGCTGCCCGCCAGCGCGAAGAGTACACACGCAACGGACGCTTCGAAGACGTGGTGGACTTCATTGTCGCGGAGACGACCAAGGGGACCGTATAGGATCGCAGAGGCTGAGGCCAGTTGGCACTTCTTCTGGTCCCCGTTAATCACTTAAGCGTTATTATTACTACTTCCGGCGGCACGCGAAACCTTACAGGCAAAATACTGGTACCGACTCCACCTCCGACAAACAGATGCCACCCGTCCTCAACTATATGACCAATCGCATACCTCTGCCCATACTTCGAAGGCACCACCAAACGCCCTGCAACGGGCAGATTTACCTGCCCGCCATGCGTGTGCCCGGCCAGAGTGAGACTCACACGTCGCGGGACATCGGGGAAAATGTCCGGGTTGTGAGTAATCAAGAGCACCGGGTCATTGCTTTCGACTTGATGTAAGGCACTCTCAACGTCAGGTTTCCTGGTCCACAAATCAGCGATCCCCACCACCCAAAAGGATTTTCCCCTGTACTGAACAAAGTGGGCATTATTTTCCAAAACCACGATGCCGGCACCTCTCAGGGCTTTCTCTATCCCAGGCCCGTCATACCACCAGTCGTGATTCCCCAGAACTGCGATCACGCCGAGTGGGGCCTCCAAGCGTTTCAATACCTCTGCGATTGGCTCTGGCTCAATAAATTGGCCACCAACAACTTCTTGAATGACTAAATCACCGAGAATCACCACCAGGTCTGGATGCTCATTGTTTGTGCGGGCCACTACTTGATTAAGTTTCTTTATTCCATTATGTGGAGAGCCGACATGTAAATCCGTGAGGATGGCGATCTTGAGACCTTGATGTTCGGGCCACCACTGAGGTAATTGCACAGTGAAATTGTGTGTGGTGAGCCAAGCGGGTTCGATCCAGAAGGCCCAAAGGCCGAGTGCCAGAAATACCAAAGAAAAGACTAGGAGCGCATTCCTAAGCCTGCGTGATCGGGGCATATCTCAGGATATAAGCAAATACAAAAAGTAACAGCATGGCGCCACATTAACCGGCGCGCTGGAGCCTTTAAGAATAAGGACAACGCCATTGCGCGTCCGGTTCAATGCGCCGTTCGGCGCGCTCTTTACTTTGATCACTCGAACCTACCTTTCGCCTTCTTCAGCGATTGATCCTGCCGGCAGACAGCTAACGACCGCGCACGGGAACTCTTTATTTCCAGCACTCTATGAGTCTGACGATCAACTCAGAGTCGAAGGCATGCGCATCCGTAACCGTAGCTCCCATTTGTCCGCACCCATTGACGTCGTTTGAAAACCGGCCAGGCCCAGTCTCCTTCGACCTGATAACCGCCTTGGACTCCAATGATCCATTCGCCATCCCGATCGTACAGAGAAATGTTAGCGGGGGGTGGGATTCTCAAACCAACCGCAACGCACTTCAAACTGACCGGTCGCAGATGCGTCACCCTTCCCAAACGGCTCGACTGCAAAGGCTACTCCAGTCAACAGCAAGCAACCGAAGACACCCAACGGAGTTTGACAACACTCTGATTCATAACTTCCTCGAGGCCAAAACTATTCGTGATTAAATATCTTCTTTCAGGTTTACACAGAAGCAGCCGAACTACGATTCTGCTGCGGACCTCGCAACGCAACTACGAGATTCGTGATCTAATATAGCTTTCAATCTGGCTAAGGCTGCCGGATCGGACGCATCCTAAACCTGCGGAGCTGCGGAGTGGTTTTTAGTCTAGCCTAGCCACTGCAGCACTTCCTCCTCGCCCGAAGCACGAGTACCGCCGACGATATGAATAAAGTATTCTTCGAGGGAAACTGGGCGCCTCGCGTCCCCGTCACCCTCGACTGGGATTCCCTTTTTCAGCTCATCGAGTGAGCCCGCCGCGAGCAGTCGGCCTTGAGAAATGATTGCGATGTCGCTACAAAGCCGTTCAACAATCTCCAGCACGTGTGAAGTGAGGAACACGGTAAGCCCCCGTTCCGTTAGCCTTAAGAGCAGACCCTTCAACGTTCTTGAGGCAATCGCGTCAACGCCTTCAAAAGGTTCATCGAGGAACAGAATCTCGGGGCGATGAATCAATGCGCACGCCAGTGAGAGCTTCTTCTTCATCCCATGAGAGTATTCGACAATCAGCTTTTTTGGTTCCGATTCCAATTCCATGAGTTCGAGCAGTTCCGGCGCTCGTTCGGCGATCTCGGTTTTCTTTAGCCCGTACATCCGGCCCGTGAAGGCCAGCATCTCGGCGCCAGTCAACCTCTCGAAGAGGTTAAGATCTTCCGGGACTACACCGATTCTTCTTTTTACTTCGAGCGTTTCCGATTCCAGGTCGCGGCCGAGGACGCGAATCTTTCCGGCTGTGGGGCCCAGCAACCCGGTCAGCATCTTTATGGTGGTGGATTTGCCCGCGCCGTTGGGACCAAGGAACCCGAAGAAGCTTCCCCGCCGCACACAAAGGTTGAGGTGATCGACTGCCGTGAAGTCGCCAAACTGCCGCACCAGATCGAAAGTCTCCACAGCCGGCGTCGTGTTCTGAGCCTCAAATTCCGTCATTCGTACGGTTGTACGTGGTTAGGCTGTGAGGCGTCAAGCAGCCGTTTGAAACCCTGAGCGTTTCTCCAGCGACGAGCCGGTACTTTGTCTAGTTTTAGTTTTCTCATCTGCCTGTTCCACGAGGTAGGCACTGAAATCAAGAATGATCCACGAAATACCACGAAAGATCACTAACCACATTTTCGTGTTCCTTCGTGGCTTTTCCTGGATCGTTTGTTTCGCCAACCCAACTCTCAAGCTAAGACACCACCAGGCAAGAGGTATAAATAATGAGGCCGAGATTCTAGCCTCTCAAAAGCGGTTGCGCATCATCAGCGCGAACGAACTTAGGGAGTGCACGGTGGGTGCTCATCAGGAAAGCATTCGAGCTGGGACGAAGCGCGTTGCCGTGAGTGGCCGCGAGTCGAGCAAGGCGAGCGAAGGGCGACCAACCATAATAGTAGCCGTCACGTAAACTAACGAGGATATCGGCCGTGTGTTTCACACGCTGGGTATGCAGTGAAGTGTAGAGGTTAGCCAGCGCATCGGGGTAGATATGATTGGCAGTAGCGTCAAGCCACTCCTTGTCAGAAGCAAAACCTTCCTGGTCCAGCTTCCCTGCCCGGTTCAGCGACTCGAGAATGGACAGAAGCTGCAGCGGATCGCCGGCGGAGGTTAGGTAGCGATAGCTCGCCTCGCCGTTTGTCTGTCTTCGCTCGACTTTAGCAACGCCGTTCGCTCCTGTAACAGCGATGGCCTCGCCGCCGTCTTTGTAAATCGAAAAATCCACACCTTCCAGCTCGACCAGAGAATTCGCCACGCCAGTGACCGCTTCCTCATCTCCACAGTAGATTGCTGCGTAGCCGCAGAGCCCAAATGCGGGGATGGCCAAACTGTTGCGAAACCTTTCGGAGAAACTGTTGCTGAGCGCGAAGCCCCGGTCGCGCAAGTGGGTTTTTAGATGTATGCGGTGGTTCTCGCGCAGA
>JACCSP010000115.1 GCA_013812905.1 Pyrinomonadaceae bacterium | reverse complement strand
AAGCGCACGTTGTTTTCCGCCAGCGTCTCGGCCACTTCGATTGCCCCCATCGAACCCACCTGTCCGTCGTAGCTGCCGCCTGCGGGCACGGAGTCAATGTGCGATCCGATCATCAAGGGCTTGAGCGCCGTGTCGCTTCCCCCGCGTCGGCCGACGATGTTGCCCGCGGCGTCAATCGAAACTTCCAGCTTCGCCTCGCGCATCAGCTTCATCGCGTACTGGCGGGCTTGCAGGTCGGCGTCCGTATAGGCGAGGCGATGTGTGCCGCCTTCCGGCGTTTTCCCAAACTGCGCAAGTTCTCTCAGGTGTGCATTGACGCGTTCCCCATTGACGCGTAGTTGTGATGGCGCCTGCGGAATTAGTGAGGTCAGCGCAGGGACAGCGAATAGGAGATTCAAATTGAATTCTCTACGATCCATAAGCGAGTCCTTCGTAGCTTATTTGCCGGCTTCGAGTTGACAGATCTCGTACGTCCCGGTGTATCTGCCCAGCACCACTACCGTATCTCCCCCTTCAATAAATTCATTGGGCACGGTAGCGAAACTCTCCCACTCTGTGCCGAGCCGCATAAAAAAGCCTTCCAGCACAGCCTTGCCGCAGAGTTCATTCTCATAGTTCTTCCCTCCTTCTAACTTTCGGGGTGCAGATAGAAGACCTTGCTTATGATCTTCCATTCGCCGTCGGTTTTGAGCAGAGTGAACATGTCTGTGAACTTGTGACCAGTCCAATTGTCAAGTTCCAGCCGCACGGTGGCTATCGTGCCTTCGATGTCGATGCCGGCGAGCCGGGCCTGGAGCTCCGTCGCCGGCCCGTTCTGGTCATTCCAGTCAAAGAGCTTCTGGATGGGGCCGGCAAACAAGTCGGCGCCGATATAACCGAAGATGGTCGCGTCGGCATGGAAGGCGGCCTTCATCTCGGCGCCGCGGCCAGACTTGCCGCCGTCGACATAGCGCTGGACCGTCTCGGCAATCGCGTCATACTCACTCACAGTTTTTGATGACGTGCTCATAGTTTTTTCTCCTTGTGGGATTCGTTTCGGAATTCACTTTGTGCATCACGAGCTACAGGGGGCAGCCAAACAAGCTATGGAGCCGGCGCGCAGGAGCGCGTGGCTCATAGTTTGTTTTAGACAGTTTGCTTGCGCCGTGATGATCCGTTTTTGGCATTGCACGTTCTACTTCAACTCGATCTCCACAACCTCGAAGGGTGCAGAGCCGACGTTTCTCAATCTGTGTTTCGTCCTGTCCTCATACCACTGCTTGTCTCCCGGCTTGAACTTCACTGTCCTGATCTTTCTGCCCGAAACCTTGGCAACGATCCTCCCCTCCGAGACTGCCACCCCCAGCGTCCGGAGCGCGTGCGTATGCAATTCGGTTGACTGTCCCGGGGCGAGAACTAGCCGTGATACCCGCACGCGCTCATTCTCCAAGACGAGCGTGTGACCCGCCAGAAGTTCCGGCGGCGGGACCAAGCCGATTCAGGATGGCGAATAAACGATCCGCTGAGAAGCCTGAAAGCCGGCCTCGCAAAAGATGCGATACTTTGGGTTGGTCGAGACGAGTCCGCTCGGCTGTCTGAGTTTGGGTCCAGCCTTTCTTCTCGATCAATTGCGCAATTTTGGTCGCCAACCTCGCCTTCAAGAGCCGCTCTTCCGGATCTTTGAAACCAAGATCGGCAAATACGTCGCCGCTGCCACGCTCCACTTTCTCGTCGTTCGTTCTCGATTTGTGGGTCGTCATTGCTTTGACTTTTGCTCTCATCTATCACGTCCTCGGCGTGCTAAGCGCGCTTTGTAATCCTCCTCCGCCAGTCTCAACCGCTTCGTGATGAGGTCAATATTGAGTTTTTGGTGTTGCAATTCCCTTCTTCCATTTCTTCTGAAAGGCATGGAGCACATATACGAACTCCGAAAACTTTACCGTATAAACGGCGCGGTAGGTGTTCGTCTGAAAGTCCTCGACTATTTCAAGAACGCTTGCATAGTCAAATCGCGAGCGGTTTCTGCCGATAGAGCTTTAGTTCTTTGATTTGAGCCTTGAGAACAAGGCATTCACTGGACGAGCTAAGGTGCGGTAAAGAGATGTTTCACCTATAGGCCGGGAGTTCCTCTAGCTGCATGCCATACTCTCGCAACTTCAATAAGCTTACTCTCATGATCGACGCGATAAGCAATTCGATAAGCTTGGACGATAATCTCACGAAGCGTGGGGATATCAAATTCCGGAACCATACGTCCTGACTCCGGAAACTCTGAAGTTTGTCTGTCTCTGCGATAAGTCGGTAGGCGAGCGCTTCAGCCCGTTGAATGCTGTCTCGTGAAATGAAGGAGACGATGTCACGGAGGTCGTCACGTGAGGCCGGAGACAAATCAACTTGTAAGCCATGAGGCCAACTGCTTCTTGATCTCGTCGTGTGGAATGCCTTCACCGCTGTCCAGCTGATCAAGGCCCTTCCGGACTGCCGCCAAAAACTCAATACGGTCAGCGATCTCGTCAATCGAACAATCGTCCGGCAACTCCCGAACTGTCTTGAGCACGATTTCCTTTTCGGTCATGAAAAAATTATGCAGCCATAGCCAGTACCAAGGCAAGCGTCCCTTAGGAACTCAGCGGGTTCGCAGTGACTTTTATCCAGGCTGGTGCGGACAAGTGTGTTTGGATTCAGCCAGAAAGATGACAGCGATTCTTGCTTTGAATGGATCGTTTGGAGCAACGGAAAACGCTGTTGGGAGGGCTAAGTTGTTGATAGATATGGTAGGCGCGTGGGGATTTGAACCCCAGACCCCTACCGTGTCAAGGGAGTGCTCTGGCTATTTTTAACTTCAGTATTTTCAACAATTACAAAATTGCCCAGCAAATCCTAAATAAAATCCAATCTGCATCTCCTGCATCCCGTGCATTTCTTGCTCCGCTTGCATCCTCTAGTGGGACATTTGTGGGACAAGGTTAATCACACAAGAGCCTTCAAGAGGAACTTGATCGAGCGTCTATTAGTTGATTAACGATGCTGTCGATTTGGCCGTTAAAAGATTCTCGAACTCCAGCTTGGACATGGGTGCCTTTATTCGCACGTGCGAATCATAACATCTCACAGTATGGATCTGTCGTATCGACCGCGACCACTTCGACAACCTGCTCGTTCGTCAAAAGCCACACGAAGCATTCGTGTGGTGGGGCGTCGCATCGCGGTATTGTCAGTTAACTGAGTGGTGCAAGACGGTGCGGGGTACATCATAATTCTTTGATGAATATCTCTCCGGCCGTCATATCGTCGCCACCGTTTTCCAGCCGAGATCATTAGTCATTAGGTCAGGCTCTATTTTCGCTTCAACCTAAGCTTCAGTAACCTGCACCGCCTCGGGCGAAAGCCGAATCAATTGACTTTGAGGCACTGCGGTGTTCGGTTTCGAATTGATTTGTTGAGCCTGTGCGCTGGCATACCAAGCTGTTAACGCGAAGACACAAACGAGCAGACTTATTCCGACTATTTTTCTTATTCTAATAGGCTTTGCCTCAAAAGTAGGTTTTCGGGCTGATTTATGAGGCAAACGACATTTCTGCTCAAAAATACAGTTTGAAATATCTGCAATTCCCTCGTGCTTAGGAGATGGTCGGCAGTACGCTCCGCGATCTCTCGCTCCTCCAGGCAATCTCCTTAGAATATTTGTTATTAACGGCTTACGTGATTTCAGTATTCTTTTTCATCTGCCACGTGCCTCCGCGCCTCTTCGATAGTTTGCTCATCAGGCCTTGTACTGGATAACTCGCACCTTTTCGAGCGTGACCAATCCGTCGGTGATCATTTCGTCCAGCAAAGGCAAAAACTTCTCTATTCGATCCAAGGCATCAGCGATCTCGACCACCATCGGCAAATCCTCGGACAGTCGCAAAATCTTTGCGGTGTGTAGAACACTGTGTTTGCCAAACCCCATTACTCCGCGCGTCACGGTAGCGCCAGCCAAACCAACCTCTCTGGCCTTTAACACAATTGCCTCGTAAAGCGGATGGTGACCATGTCGGTCACTTTCTCCAACAAAAATACGCAACAGATAACCGTCTTCAGGAATCTGCATCGAGTCCTCTCCTTATAGAACTTTGGCTAGAGTATAACCGGCCCAAACCAACAGCAGACCCAGCACATTTGAAGCAACTATGTTGAGCGCGGCCAATGCAATCTCGTTATCTCGTAGCAGCGTGAAGGTCTGTAGCCCCAGAGACGAGAAAGTGGTAAACCCTCCGATCAATCCGATAAGAACAATTGAGCGTACGTTCTCATTTACCAGATAACGCTCCTGCATCAGATAAAACAACAAGCCAATGATGAAGCAGCCGACCAGGTTAACCGTGAGAGTACCAAAAGGAAATGTCTCACCGTATCGTCGCCCGACAATGCCGGAGAGCCAGTATCTGCCTAGTGTGCCAATGAAACCCGCGAAGCCGATTAGAAGTAATCTGACCATCATGCTCCTCAAGAAAAAACTCCTGACCATTTTCGGAACGGCATCCGAAGTGATCAGGAGTCATCAACCCGTTAGGGTGGTTTTACGGCGAACTCCATCGCCAAAGTAGTCGTTGTTCTTTACATGGACTTACAAATGTTACTAGAAGGATAGCATCCACTCGGCCAGAAAGTCTTGGCTAATGCTCCGTTGATGAGCGTCGCAGGTCCCAAAGGTAAACCAAGAACGTCTCAACAGATCAGCCGACCGGCTGCAGATAGCAGTCATCGCCTTCCTATTTCAGCAGGTTCCTGCAGTGAATTGGCTCGTCTGTACCTCACACTGAAATACGACCGGCAGCGCGTCCAACCCTCGCAAGAACATGCTTGGTCGCCACTGGAGCGACCCAAACGTCCCTTTCAGCCGCAGATCGGTCGCGCGAAGCAATAGCGTATTGATGGCGATCTGCGCTTCCAGGCGAGCCAGTGGTGCGCCCAGGCAAAAGTGTATACCCGCCCGAATGATAAATGCTTGTTAGGGTCCCTGGTGATGTCGAGTGTGTTGGGTTCATCAAATACCGATTCATCCCGGTTCGCCGACCCGATCACTCCGAACGTCATCTCCCCGCGTGGGATAGTTACACCGTGAATGATCACATCCTCGCAGGCATAGCGTTCGCTGGACATAAAGACCGGCGCGGTAAAGCGCAGCAGTTCCTCGACAGCGGGCTTGATTAGCGACGGATCACGCCGCAGCTTCTCCATTTGGTCAGGGTGCTCTAAGAGTGCGAGTACTCCGTTGCCGATCAGGTTAACCGTCGTCTCGTGTCCCGCGACCAGCAGCAGGAAGACCATCGCCAGCAGTTCATCCTCACTCAGCTTATCTCCGGCTTCCTCTGCCTGTATGAGCGCGGTAACCAGATCATCCTGAGGATCTCGACGTCGTATTTTGAAAAAGCGACGCAGGTAGCGGATAAACATCCAAACAATTGGGATAACGCGCATGGTCGCATTGGGAGAACTGAGCGACACGATTGCTTTCGACCACTTGTGAAATTTATGACGGTCGCTTGTGGGTACACCCAGAATTTCAGTAATGATCGTCATCGGCAGCGGCAGCGCGTAGTCATTGATCAAATCCATTTCGCCCTGCCGCGCGATTGCTTCGAGCAGTTCGTCCGCCAGGGATTGCACTCGGGCGCGCATCTGTTCGACAAGTCGTGGCGTGAATGCCCTGTGGACGAGCGCTCGTAGCCGCGTGTGATCGGGAGCGTCCAGATCGAGCATGTTGCGCTCTAGCGGCCTAAACATCGGCGGCACCCAGGGCAGCTTTCGTACCTGCTCGGGTGTCAGGGCGCTACGGCGGTTCTTGGCGAAGCGCTGGTCTCTCAGCAGCGCGTTCACATCTGCGTATCTGGTTATCAACCAGACCGGCGTTTTAGCTTTGTCCGGCAGGGTGGTACGGAAGACGGGCTCACAGGCGCGCAAGGTAGCCAGAAATGGAAACGGGTTTGCCTTAAACTCTGCACTGACGATGTTCACCTGCTCGCTGGAGGTCATTTGCTTTCAAATCCTGGCTAAAGACAAGACTTCTACGCTTCCGCTTCCATCGCTTCGAAATCCATCACGTCCATATCATCATCGCCTACCTTAGGTTTACCGAACAGTTTGAGCCACAGAAATCCTAAGGTCCCTGCCGTCAGGGATGCCAGCAGAATTGCCATTTTCGAGGCATTAATTATGTTAGCTTCACCGATGAAAGCGAGATTCGTTATGAAAATCGACATCGTGAATCCGATGCCACCAAGAAGGCCCGCGCCAAAAACGTGCTTCCAATTCAAGTCGAGCGGCAGACGACAGAGTCCGATCGACACTGCGATAAAACTCACGAGCGTGATTCCAATTGGTTTGCCGATTACGAGTCCCGACATGATTCCCAAACTATTAGCCGTCGCGAGACTTTGCAGAGCGCCCGCTCCGATGACGATACCTGTATTCGCCAGTGCGAAGATCGGCAGGATGACGAAGGCGACGGGTTTGTGCAAAATATGCTCGAGCTTGTGGGACGGCGATGTGTCATCATCCTCCTTGTGTGCAAACGGGATTGCAAACGCCAGCAAGACTCCGGCAATCGTCGCATGAACACCAGATTTCAACATCAAGAACCACATGACCGCGCCGCCAAGAAGATACGGAATCACGTTCATCACCCGAAAACGATTAAGCGCTATAAGTAATCCAAAAACTACAATCGCGCCGATTAAATATGCAAGCGAAAGTTTTGCGGTGTAGAAAACGGCGATAACGATGATCGCTCCCAAGTCATCCATCACGGCAAGCGCAGTTAAGAAGACCTTAAGCGAGGCAGGAATACGGCTGCCCAAAAGCGCTAGCACGCCCAAAGCAAAAGCGATGTCGGTCGCCATCGGGATGCCGAGTCCGGACCGCGTTGGTGTTCCTATGTTAAAAAGCAAATGAATCGAGGCTGGTAAGCATATACCGCCAATCGCAGCCACGATTGGCAAAAGCGCGTTTTTGAAATCGGACAACTCACCAACGTAAAGCTCACGTTCGAGTTCCAAACCTATAAACAAAAAGAAAATGGCCATCAGTGCGTCGTTGACCCAATGCTCGATACTCAACCCGCCGATGTGGGTCTGCCACAGACTTAGATATTTCACCCCGATAATCGAGTTCGTTATTACCAGCGACGCAACCGTGCAAATGATGAGCGCAATTCCACTCGACTTTTCCGAATCGAAAAAGTTCTTGAAGGTGTTTGATAGCTTTCGTTTTACGATGCTCATCTTCTTAGGCCTGACCTGGGTTCTTCATGGACAAAGAAACCGCCTCGCTCGAACAACTCGGCCATGAGCTTGGCCGCGACCAGCATTATGAAGAGAGTCAGAAGAATCTCGTATGGGCTCCAGTAGCAGCTGCCAGAAAGTACTTCATAGTAAACTTCACCTTAGACACCCAAGTTCTATGATCGCCTATCGGCTGGTGGTCCTCAGCAACCCATTACTCGCCGCGGCTCGTTGGCCATGACCGCGGCGAGCAGGATTGCCTCTCTATCAACTTCAATCCATCCCAGGTTTCCACCACGAGATGGCTTAAGAGTGAGATGAGTTCAGAATATCAGCTCGCACGACCTTCGCCATGAGATTCAGGCGGTCTGATACTGGTCTTTTCCCGGTGCTTCTCCCCGCGCCGGCCTGAATAGATAACGAGCCAGAAAATCACTCCCGTTGCGAGGATAGCAATTAGTATAACGATAGCAGTGGTACTCATAATGATTCACTCCTTGTTCGCCTGGAGATGCCAAGCGCTTTATGTCCATTGAGTTGGACTAACAGCTCAACACGCACGATTAATTCGGCGCGAAGATCAAAACGTGTCTTTTGGGATTGTTTAGACTAAGCAAGGAGGAGCCCGACCTGGCGGCTGGGCGACGGATGCCGAAGTAAAGAGAAGAATTGCGCGTCTGAAGTCACTGACAGTTCTGACATCGAGAGGTTGTTCAATAGCACTTCTTAACGCGGGCGGTGCCAGAGGCTTGGCCTGCAACTCAGTGCTCGCACGCTTGTGCGTCTGGCCCACCATCGGCACGCGGAAGTTGTCAGATTCAGACGAAGGCACTCGTGAGGCGGTGTTGTGTTGACTTCCAAGCCGGCTTTCTGCGACGTCCTCCGATAAACCAGGCAACGGGAGAAACCGGGGGCCGACATTGTTGGAGACACACAAAGAAATGAGCGCGGCAACGACCAATGTGGCGCGCAGATGAATGAGTCTCAATG
>JACCSP010000097.1 GCA_013812905.1 Pyrinomonadaceae bacterium | reverse complement strand
AGCTAATTTTAGATGAAGTTACTGCGCCACAAAGGGTCTGTTCTGTCGTCGTTGTCGAGCCTTCCCGAATGCAACTCAGCGGACACCGGCGAGGACGTTGATGTTAGTCATGTTTGTATTGAGCGCGGTGAGGACCCGCGCCTCTTTTACCACGTTGGCATGATCGCACGCGCATCGGGCGACACCGCCGCGGCTCGCGACTACCTAAAGAAAGCGCTCGACCTGAGCCCGCAGTTTGACCCACTGCAGGCGTCCCTCGCGCGCCAGGCGCTCCAAGATTGACTCCGCGGTTTCAGTGTCAAGTGTGACGCGTGGCGTCGCGCGGTGAATCATGATGAGTTGCCGGGACACAGTCTAAATGTGTGAGTTGTCGGGCGGGTTGGACCTTACGCAGTTGTGTTAGGATAAGCGCTAATTGCCTCCCATGCTCTTGACTCAGATTCGTTCAGACTTCATGTTATCCACCCCCAAAGCCTCGGTGCGAGGCCCATTCTTGATGACGCTACCGCTAGCTTTGATCTGCCTTTCCTTGGCGGTGACCACAACACAAGCTCATCCGCTGGGCAACTTCTCCGTCAACCACTACGCGCGTCTTGAAGTTGGCGGCGAGCGTTTGCGCGTGCGTTACATAGTAGATATGGCAGAAATCCCAACGCTGCAAGTTTTGCAGAAGTTGGAATCCAGCGCGGACGGCGCGGTTTCTAACGCAGCCTTGCGTTTGTACTTGGAAAAAGCTGCGGCCGAATATGCGGCGGGCTTGCGCTTTACGGCAGACGATGCGCTTGTCTTGCTGGACGTGATCTCAAAGAATATCGAGCAACGACCCGGAATAGGCGGGCTGACCTCTCTGAGGATCGAGTGTGACCTGGCGGGCAACCTCCCTGCGGGAGGATCAGCCCGCCGCCTGCGGTTTGAGAATACAAACTACGCTGATCGGCTCGGCTGGCGCGAAGTTGTCGTTATCCCGGGACCGGGCGTCTCGATCTTTGATAGTACGGCGTTCGGCAGCGGCGTGACCAACGAACTCAACGGTTATCCGGAAGACAGACTCGCCGCGCCTCCCGATGAGCGGGCGGCAGACTTTTCATTCACTCGTGGCGAATTGCCTGCGGGAGCACGACCGCTGGTTTCGCGTGATGGTCGCTCGGCGACCGTGGCGCGTGACCGCTTCGCCGAGTTAATCGCCGTACCTGAGTTGACGACAGGAGGTGCGCTGCTGGGCTTGCTATTAGCCGCGGCACTAGGCGGACTACACGCCTTCTCCCCTGGCCACGGGAAAACAGTGGTGGGTGCGTATCTAGTGGGCTCGCGCGGGACCGCAAAACATGCGGCGTTTCTGGGCCTGACGGTCACAGCCACGCACACCTCAAGCGTCTTCGCCCTCGGACTAGTTACCTTGTTTGCATCGCAGTATGTGCTGCCCGAAAAACTCTTCCCCACTCTCAGCCTTGCTTCCGGCGCAATCATTCTCGCCCTGGGCCTAAGCCTCTTTGTTACGAGACTGCGCTCGGCGGTCGGCTACCCAAAACATACGCCCGAGAATCAGGATCGAACGCACGATCACTCACGGGTTCACGCCCATTCACCTTCCCATGCACACGAGCACAGTCATGAACCTCAGCACGATGACGAGCAGATCATCTCGGGCGACCGGGGCACGCTGGTGCATACACACGGCGGGCGCGAGCACACGCATTTGCCTCCGGGCGCAAACGGTTCTCCCGTAACCTGGCGTAATCTGTTGGCGCTCGGCGTTTCGGGTGGGATACTGCCGTGTCCTTCAGCCCTGGTTGTCCTGCTCTCGGCTATCTACCTGCATCGGGTCGGATATGGGCTCTTGCTCATCATCGCATTCAGTGTGGGATTGGCGAGCGTCCTAACTGGCATCGGGCTGGCTTTTGTCTACGCAGGCCGATGGGTGCAGCGGACTACGGGCGAAACGCGAGTGGCTGCCAGCCTGGTCCGCGTCGTTCCGGTCCTAAGCGCGTTCGTCATCGCCTCGGTCGGTGCCCTGCTTTGCTACCAGGCTCTCGAACAAGTGGGCATCCGCCTAAGAGTGCTTCTTTCGGACTTGCCTGGTCCATATTCTACCGCATCGGTGTTAGCCTTCGGCCTGGTGCTTGGACTTAAGCACGCGGTCGAAGCCGACCACCTGGCGGCCGTCACTACAATCGTGAGCGAACGCAGTAGTCTTTTGGCAGCGTCACTCGTCGGAGGTCTGTGGGGCGTGGGCCATACGCTGTCGTTGCTCGTAGCAGGTATAGCAGTCATCTTGTTTCACCTAAGAATCAGCGAGCAAACGGCCCTCGCGCTTGAATTCTGTGTCGGCCTCATGTTGATGGCGCTCGGCGCAAACTCGCTCCGCAAGCTCATGCGGGGCGGGACACTCCACTTACACTGGCACCGTCACGGTGCTCATCTCCACGCCCATCCCCACGTTCACGACGGTATTGATGAGCGCGACTTCCCCCACACACATCACGGGCTAAGACTCTCAGCGCGTCCACTCCTGGTTGGAATGGTCCACGGCTTGGCGGGAAGCGCTGCTCTAATGCTGCTGGTGCTTTCGACCATCTCGTCACCGCTCGCTGGATTACTTTACATCCTAGTCTTCGGAATCGGCTCAGTCGGCGGCATGATGTTGATGAGCGCACTTGTTGGGCTCCCCTTAAGACTCACCGCGACGCGGTTTGCGCGCGCTCACTTCGTAGTGCGCTGTTTGGCCGGGCTCTTCAGCCTCAGCTTTGGCCTGTTCATGGTCTACCAGATCAGCCTCAAGGAAGGACTGCTACCCTGAAGCGTGGGTGGTGCCGCACTCCGGAAAGCCAACGGATGGGAAGCCGATCTAAAATCCAGGAGCTTCTTCCGCGGAGCTTAGCTAGGGGGTGGGTCATGTTGGCAGAAGCACGCCAAAAGAACGGGCGCACGCAGCGCGGTAGGGTAGTCCAACACATTGCACATCAGTACTCACCCGAACCGCGTGGTGGAACTGATGACCTCATAGCCGCAGAGACACAACTATTAGCAGCAACAGAATAACGGAGCACTACTACATTTTCCATTTCTTGACACTCAATAGAGCGCGCTTGTACACTCGCGTGCTTTCAAATCCTAACCACTTCAAACTAGAGAGAGGCAGGAAGTTCGCGAATTGATCTACCTCTCCTGCCTTCGAAAGGACTGAGATTAATGGGGGCGCGAAATAAGATTACCGTTGTTGGTGCCGGTAACGTCGGGGCCACTGCCGCTCACTGGCTGGCCGCAAAAGAACTGGGCGATGTGACACTTGTCGACATCGTTGAAGGTGTGCCACAAGGCAAGGCGTTAGACCTTGCCCAGGCAGCACCTATCGAGGGTTTTGATGTTCGCCTTACCGGCCTCAATGGTTATGACGGCACCGAAAACTCCGACGTGGTTATTATTACGGCTGGACTGCCGCGCAAACCAGGCATGAGCCGAGACGATCTTCTGAAAACGAATGCTGATATTGTAACCAAGGTGGTGGACGAGGTTGTTAAGCGGTCACCTGAGGCAATTTTAATAATCGTTTCGAATCCGCTCGATGCGATGTGCCAGGTGGCCCTGCGACGCTCAGGATTTCCCAAGCATCGCGTAATCGGCATGGCCGGCATACTGGATTCCGCGCGCATGCGCTGCTTCCTTGCCGAGGCGTTAAACGTGTCGGTTGAGAACGTGACTGCATTCGTGCTCGGCGGCCATGGTGACACCATGGTTCCGTTGCCACGCTTTTCCACCTGCGCGGGAATTCCCATTACAGAGTTGCTCCCCAAAGACAAGATCGACGCGATCGTAAAACGAACCGCAAATGGCGGTGCAGAGATTGTAAGTTTATTGAAAACGGGTTCGGCTTACTATGCGCCCTCAGCGGCAGCCGTGGAGATGACAGAATCAATTTTGAAAGATAAGAAGAAGATCCTCACTTGCGCTGCTTACCTCGAAGGTGAGTATGGCGTCAACGGCCTCTACGTTGGTGTTCCCTGCAAACTCGGCGCGAAGGGTCTGGAGCAGATAATCGAGATTAACTTGCTGGCCGAAGAGCGCATCGCGCTGCAGAAGAGCGCAGCGGCCGTGCAGGAACTGGTGAACGTCCTCGGAATCTAGCGGCACAGTCTTAGGCTTGGGATGTGGCTTATTGATGTTGGGTTTATTGATTGACAAGCCGCCTACGCAAAGCTATAAGGAAGGCAGCAATCCTCGTGTTCACAAACTGAGTGCTCGGCTCCCCGCCAGGCCTTAAAACCATTGGATCCTGGTGCAATATTTGGCTGACCGCTCACTCTGAAATCAGCGACAGAATTTCCGCCGCATCACAACGAAAGGAACAGCCATGAGTTATCCCCAACAAAGTATTCCAACGACTTTGGAAGATAGGCTTACTAAGCTTGAGGAAGACGTTAAGAAAAGCAATAAGAATATGACGGACGGTCTCCAGGCGCTCATCGATCAGCTTGAGGAGATGAAAGCGAGACAGTGCGACCTGCCACCCTTCTGTGAAACTTAGAAGGATCATCGGCGAAGTCAGTTTAAGGCGATTCCATTAGTCTGCATGTGAGTCGCTAACTTTTCAATTATCTGTACTCGCTGATCAAAACAACATCATTAGTTTCCACTCCACGCTCGCAGGCAAGTTGCTTGTTGTCGTAGGACCAGTCGTAGGAAAACACCTGGTCCGCCTTAAAGTCTGTTATCTGCGTGGGCGGCCCACCGTCTATTGCTTGCCGCCAAATATTTGAGATGCCGGCGCGAGTATCAACATACAACAGGGCGCGCCCATCGGGCGTCCAGCGAATCCGCTGCCTAAGGAGGATGGGAATATCATATGTTTTAATTGCGCGACCTCCAGCAAAGGGAATGATCGCTATTTTCAGGGCATTACTGTCTTCGCTCCAGTGCCGACAGGCGATCAGCTGTCCGTCAGGAGAAACGACTGGCGTGCTTGAAGTCGCATGTGAGAGTTGCAAAGGTTGACCACCTTCTACCGGCACTTTCCATAGTGTCGGTTTTGTCCCACCGCTTTGATAAACGACCCAGCGACCATCAGGCGAAGGATACGGATTGGAGTCGCTGCCACCGCTGGTCAACTGCTTCGGGTTACTGCCGTCCGCATCCATCCTCCAAATGTTAAAAGGCCCAGTCCGGGTTGAGCAAAAAAAGATGTAACGGCCATCGCGCGAAGCAGCCGGGTGATAATTTGAACCCGCATCGATGGTCAGTTGAGTTTTAGCACTTCCATCCGAGCGCATGCTCCAGATATCCAGCTTTCCACTGGCCACCGTGGAATAGATAATCCTGTTATCGGGCGTCCACGCCAGTCCGTAGGTCCAGCCAACCCCGGAAGTGATCCGGGTGGCCCGGCTCGCGTCTCCATCAGGCGCCAACCAAATACTTGTCAACCGATTAGATTGCACGGAGACGAGAGAACTTGAATTGGACGTCAGACTAATATCTTTATAGTCGTTGGAATCTTTAGTGATCCTTTGCGCTTCACCTCCTGGATACGAGATGTACCACAATTGAATCGGACTAACTGATTCATCGGCAGCGGTGGCGATCATGCCGCTGCCATCCTTGAGCCAAGCCAGCTTTAGAACCCCAAACCATTTGTGTGATGTCGCTGGCTTTTCCTTCCCGTCTGCGACCCGCACTGCAACCACACCCATGTGAAAACCACCTGCATAAATTCCGTCAGCACAGACGATCACTCGTCCGTCGGGGGACCATGCTGGTCCCTGAAGAAACGCGTCGGGACCTTTCCGAGCAGCAAGTTTCCTCGCATGGGAGCCACTGATGTCCGCCACCATGAGTGCGTACTCACCTTCCTTGTTGTCGTGGCGAATAAACGCAACCTGCTTTCCGTCTGGCGAAAGAGTAACCGCGCTGTCAATGTCGGACATTAATTTCTTGGCTGCACCGCCGTGGGAGGGCACTTCATAAAGCAGACTAGTGTCGTTTTTTTCAAGCCTGACGTAGTAAATATAATTGCCATCGTGTGAAAAGGTCACTCCCCGGTATCGCCCTTCTGCGGCTGGCACGATCAGCGAGTTACTTGCAGTTGGTATATAACTCAACACGAGAGCTTGTTGTCCCGCGTCTTCCACAACATGCGCGAGGTACTTACCGTCAGGTGAGATGGACGCGTTAAGAGACCCGCCTGTATTGGTGAGTTTAGTCATCCCCATGTTTTGAAATGGCACTCGGGCTCTGGTTCTGCGCCACTGGAAGGTGGCCCAGACGCCGGCGACGACAACGATGAGCGCCAGAACAAAAAAGCTGATAGACAACCGCGGGCGGCGAAGCGAGTCGGAGATGCTTTTCAAGGCGTTGGAATGTGAGGGTTTGGCAGTAACCAAGCGTTGCGTGCGATGACTATCTTCGTTAACCAGGACATTCCGGGTGGTTCGAAGATCGGCAACCATTTCCGCTGCCGACTGGTAGCGCGAGGCGGGTTTCTTCGCAAGGGCTTTTAGCGTTATCCGGTCAAGTTCCGGGTGCACACGCTTGTTTATGGACGAGGGAGGAGGCGGATTGACGTGCAGAATCTGCGCGCCAATTTCAATGACGCTACCGCCTGCGAATGCCGGCCTACCCGTCAGGCATTCGTAGAGCAGCGCCCCCAAGGCAAATAGGTCGCTGCGCGCATCGACGTCCGCACCCATTGCCTGTTCCGGTGAAAGATACAAGGGTGTCCCTATGATTACTTTGCTGCTCGTACGTGCCAGCAATGTATTGGCGTCTGGACCAGTACCCGACGCATGCTCCTCGTGCAAATGCTTTACCAACCCGAAGTCAAGCACCTTGACTTCACCCTCTTTATCGACGAGGACGTTTGAAGGCTTGATGTCGCGATGAATGATTCCATTCGCGTGCGCCGCGGCCAGGGCTTCGGCCACCGCTTCAACAACTTCTACGGCCTGCGTGATCGTCAGCGCGCTGGAATGCAAAAGGTCACTCAGGGTTTCTCCCTTAATGTACTCCATCACAATAAACGGCTGACCTTCTGGTGTTTCTCCGTAATCATGGACGACCGCAATATGCTGATGAGAGAGCGTGGAGACGGCGCGGGCTTCACGTAAAAAGCGTGCGCGATAGTGATGATCGTGTGAGTCAGTTAAGAATTTAATTGCCACCTGTCTCCCAAGGAGGGTGTCTACAGCCAAGTAAACGACGCCCATCGCGCCCTCACCAAGCTTTTCAACGATCCGATAATGTGAAACCGTCTGCCCGATCATCGTTTCTTGTTTGTTAATTTAGCATAAAGGCCGAAACAGCTCGGTGAATGTCGGTAGCTTCGGTTTGACCAAACTTCAATCGATTCCGAATTCAGAATAGTCCGCCGCTCGCCGCCCAGTGTTGCCGGAGGTTAGCCTGCTCTTTCGAGGTCGGGAAAACAAAGGTGGCAAATTATCCAGCCACGTCAGCAACGGCCTCCCACTTTTCAAATGCGCGGATGTCTGGGGATAACCACCGATTAAGTTGAGACCCCCAACCGCGAGCATTCTCGATTGCCTCTCCAGCTTAGTCAGCTTAGTTTGTGAGCGAACGCCAATGAGCGATTTCAACTGAGTGCCACGGGCCAGCGAAAAGCCCACTCCTAATACGGGAGCGGGCTCTTGCGAGCAATGCCGACATTGGAAGTCAGCGAGTTGAGGATGGTTCACTTCACGCGTGCCGTCGGAGGGTGCAAAAGGGGCGGATTAGTTCTTAGCCGCACTTGCGAATACGTCCTTCACTGCCCTGAGTGAGCGTGAAGGTCCCAACCTGCTCCGACGTTGCGCTTAACATAACTTTAAGCGTCATGATTTTACCGCTGACATTTCCGGTAAAGCTCGCAGGCAGCGCATCGGAAGTTGCACCCTGGCGGATCGGTCCCGGACCCTCCAGCACATGTGTTCCCTTTGCCTGGAAACGCCCTTCCCTATCAAGTGTAAGTGGTTCTAAGATCTTTCCATGCGCGCAGTCGTACTCTATGTCTGCGCCTTGATTTGTGATTTGCATGTGGACGTGGACCCCACCCCAAACTCCCTCAGGAATGGCGGTGACGTTTGGCTTATTCGCCTGTGACTTCACTTGATTTGCCGATGGCCTGTTTGAATTGCCGGACTGCGTCGATTGTTTCTCCTTGCAAGAGCTGCCTGGCGATAAGCAGGCGAATGCCAGCGGCAGTGCACAAGCCATCGAAAGTAACTTTGAGCCGGGCATGTTAGCCAATCCCGAATCCTAATCTAAGGATGGACAGCTTGAGCCAATACTATCGGACAGTGCCGAGACCGAGACGCTCTGACGATAACACCTTCCAGAGCGCCTCCTTAGTCATTGTCACGGAACGGTAACGCGTTTGGTGCTGCTAAACGAGCCGCCCGTGTAGGTACCTCCCAAGGTTAGCGTTGAAGCTGCTCCTGGTGATGAGTTAGTAAAGTTGACCCCGCCGCTGGCCGAGCCTCCGGGTGGGATGGTACCCAACGGTTGCGGCAACGGTGTGCCGTCCGTTGAGCCTAGTTTCGCTATGGTCAGTATGGTGTTATTGGCCGGCAGGGTCCCGATGTTTTGCACCGTGTAATCGGCTCGCACTGTCGTGAGATCCGTGCGAGTTAACACGGATGTTACCACCAATCTTACGATGCTACAGTTCGTCGTGCAGACTCGCTGTTGCGTCGTAAGCTCTAATTGAACGCAGCCGACAACTCCCGTGTCACCCGCAAAGCCATCTGCAAATCTGAGCTTCCAGGTGCCTGCCGAGGGCTTGCCGTTCAGCGCCGACAGTGGTGAATCAGGTCTGAATGATCCTGCGAAGGGGGCAGTTCCAGCAGCTATCGCCACCGCCGCCGAATCGTCAAACACGGTGTGGACTCCGGAACAGCTGTTTGGTCCTGTGCCGAAGTTGTCGCCAGCGCCGCCGCGACCGTTCGATAATGCGACCACGGTGCCGTCCGGATGCACCAAGCTAATGGTTAGGTCACCATCAAAGGTGTGGTTCAAACGTATCCTGGCATTGACGTCGCTTAAGATTCCGGTATCGGCTACCGTTATTGGTATTTCAACCGTCGCGAAGTCAGCAACCGGAACAGCGATGTCCCCACTACTGTAGGTGTTGGTCACGGGAGGAGTCAGCGTACCAAGTGTGAAACCGTAAGTCCTCGTACCGAGGTTGTTGGCTCCATCCTGTAGCTGAAGCGTTGCGGTAATGATGTCCCCGCAATTACCGGCAGCCGTGAAGGAGAAGTCTCGTCCGGCCATTCCGCCGGCCGGGATGGCTCCATAACTTTGCGGTCCAGTGGGCGCGACAACGCCGCCGGTGGGCTGCAGCGTCGCTACCAGGTTCGACGTGCTGGCGCCACCGATGTTCATCAGTTTGAAGTTCACGGTTACTCGCTCGCCCGGATCGATTGCATTGTTCGCCGGCGGACAGCTCTCATTAACCAGCGTCGAACCGGCAGCGTTGACGATGGGAACTGGGCATGGTCCACCGCCGTCTGTAGGCAGCCCAGAGATACTGAAGCTATACGCGGCGCAACCGACGTTCGGAACAGCGACCTCGTGGATCACGAGGACGACTGTTTGTCCCGCCGGGACATTTACCGACCACGTTGCAGTTCCTGCAGAGCTTTGACCTGGGTCACCAAGCCAGTTCTGTGCAGGATTGGCTGGATTGTAACTACCTAGGTAGGTGGCATAGAAAAGATTGGTGCCGCACCCCGAGGTAACCCTAAAGGTAGCGCAAGCCGTCGCGCTACTAGGGTTTGTAAAACTGTAGGAGTCAAAATGCCTGACAGCTGCATCAAATAATCCCGGATTGGCTTTTGAAGTTGCGCAACTGCTGGCTGGAGCGAATCGATTAAGGCGTCCCGTTTGCGTGGGATCCGAGAGGGTAATACTACCCGCGCCTGCGATGGTGCAGGTGGGCAGACTAAAATTAATCGTGAACGTGCCCTGGGGGCTAGTTACCGTCAGAGTAAAATCGATATTTGTGCCACATGCAAAGTCTGCAGCAGTGTTGATCTGGAATGGAACTGTATTAGTTCCAGTGCCATTGACCGGAATGTCCGGGTAAGGAGAATTTGGTTGCGTTACCGTGACTCCCGGAGTCGAGCTTGAGAGCACTGCTGATGCTCCTGTGAGCGGCCCGCAACCCGGGTTACTCACCGTTACGTTCAGCATGCTGCATTCGTTAGCATCAATGAGGCCATTTCCGTTGCCGCCGGAAACCGCCGCGGAGACGAAAGCGACCCTGGGTCCACCAGTTACACAGGCGTCTCTGATGGTTGTGCCCCCGTCTGTGACTGTCACGTTGAAAGGTCCGGCCAGGCCACACGACCGGCCGCTGACGGTCACGGTGTAATTGCCAGGAGACAGCTTCATCGAGTAAGTGCCGTCTGCCAGAGTGGCGCTTGAGAACCCGGATGAGGGACCACCCGAGACCTCAACTAAAACGCCTCCCATCGGGTTGCCAGTGGCACAATCCGTAACGGTTCCCATTAACATACCCTGTGGGGGCGCCGAGCAGGCGGCAACGGTGAATGTACCGACTTTTGTTTTCCAGTTGAATTGTGTGTGCCCCGCCGGATAATACTCATTGGTGTACCAGAAAGTGCAATCATCCACCGGATCAACAGTCAATCCAGTGTAGTCGCCCCAGCGATTGCCGCTCGCCTGTTGCGTACCAATGCCGGGGAACATCGTCGCTTCACCCTCATTCAATCCGCCAGTGAAAGCGGCCGAGCGACCTGCATAACGGATACCAGGTACTGCTGTGGTGCTGGAAACGCTGTAGCCAACTGCCAGGTTACCCGAGTTATCAATAGCAGCGGCTCCCATCCAGCGGTTCAGACCCGTAGCGCCGTTGCCTGCGTCAGGTG
>JACCSP010000063.1 GCA_013812905.1 Pyrinomonadaceae bacterium | reverse complement strand
GAGACGAGATGCCAGTCGCAAATCCCGCGACGGCATTACCATTTGCCGGGTCAAGCTTCCTTATCCAACCTGCACAATAATCTGCAAAGAAATAGTTGCCGACATAAATACTGGGAAACTGCGCGGTCTGGGGGTTGTAAAAGGCGCCCCCGGTAATAGCGCAGGTCGAGGCATCATTCGCATAAGTGTGGATCGGATCACGGAAGTTAGAATTAGTAGGATTGCAGATACCCTCGCAGGTGGGCCAACCATAATTGGAGCCGGCGATTCCGTCATTGATCTCTTCCGTCGTACTTTGACCCACGTCGTTGATAAACATGCGTCCGGTGCCGGGCTGAAACGAAAAGGTGAATGGATTGCGTAACCCTAACGCCCAAATCGCTCGGTTATTTCCAGTTGTCTGATTGAAGAAGGGGTTATCGGAAGGGATTCCTCCATTCGAAAATATCCGCAGCATCTTGCCATGAAGCGTTGACATCGACTGCGCATTATTGCCGTTGGCGTTATCACCCACGGCAACGTACAGGTTGCCATCGAGTCCAAAGTGAATCGCTCCACCATTATGGTTAGTGGCGCTGCTCAGATTGTCCAATTCTAATATAACGACCTCACTCCCGGGCACAGCAACATCGCCTGAAGCAGTGAAGCGGCTGATGCGGTTATGAATAGTAGGAGACGTTGCGGTGTAATAAATATAGACGTACTGATTCCCAACGAAATTAGGATCAAATGCCACACCCAGTAGCCCGCGTTCTCCACTTGAATTTACGGTTACCGTTAAGAAGGGTGTTGGTAGCAAACTTCCATTCTTTATAACTCGAAGCGTGCCGCCCTGTTCGCACACGAAGAGCCGACCGTCGGGCGCAAACTCCATAGCCGTTGGACTAGCGAGTCCATTTGCCACCAGGGAATCTGTAAAACCAGCCGGTACGGTGGCGGCGTGTACCACGCGACTGACATACAGCCCCACAAAAAGCACGGCCACGAACAGAACTAGGTAACAACAAAGCGTCAGGCGCTGGCGGTATTGCCAATCCCTTAATGTCATGGAACCTCCACATGAAGTGTGAGTTAGTGTACAGCACACTACCAACGTATAAGTGGGGTAAGCTTTTTCAGCGGTTGGGAGGCGGGGGGATTTCCAGAGAAGCTGAAAGCGCGAACTCGCGTTCGGCCCGTACTATATCAAGCCCCTTCTGTCTTCCATAGTACTCGGTTACGCTGGCTGGTCATGGGAGCAGGGGATCGACGGGCGAACGACCCGACAAAGGATTAGAAATTGAACGATCGAGAGAGTCGGGCTGCCAGCCAATTTTGCTGAAACAGCAGCTCAATAATTTGACTTGCTTCAAACCGGGCGATCTGGCTGGCGCTTTTTATCTTGCGGGCCACGCATTCACAGTGACGGGAAAGGACGCCGGAAGTTATCTGCTAGTGGACTTGTGCCGCGGAACTCGGTGCATGAAACGACTAGCTCCGCTATTAACGTACTTAGAGTCAATAGCACGCACAAGTGACATGAGGTGTCGTGCTCGGGTGGCATCGCCGGTTAGAATGCATGGTACAGGCAAATTACCGCGTAAATCTGCCGGTACCTGGGGCGCGTCATTCTTATGGATAATCCACACCTCGTCCGCGGGCAGGGAAGCGTGCTCAACAATATTGATTCCTAGAAACTCCATGGGGGCCGCTCCTCTCTTTTCTGACGTTACATCAGCATGTCTGAACAGGTCATTGGTTGCGATTGGGTGGAAACTGCCTCTGGCGACGGGCCCTCCAGTATTTCTTCCAGCAACTCGGCTGTTACATCAAGGCTGGTAAGTAACGGGCATAACGCTACGTGCGCGGAATGCTCGCTGGCGTAACGCTTCGCCTCATCCTGAGCCAAAGCCAGGGCTACGTAAGCGTGAGCCAATTTACGGGCATAGGCGCTTTCAAGATACGGTATGGTCATAGGGTGCGCTCTGATCAGTTAAGACTCTTCTTTTAGTAGAAGGCTAAAGCAGGGCGCATTCCAATGTAAGCGGGCTAATTGCGGTCCCCTCAGCATGGCGGCGAGATAACCACGTAGTTGAGCAGGCTCGACGTGCGCATCGGCGGCGGCTTTCCAACACCGTTGAGTTCTTTTTAAAACGCTGCTGTATTCCTTTGATAAATGAATAGTGAATTTCTGAAGCAGGAGAGGGTAAGGTGCGAAATTATTTAGGCGAGTGGGTTCACTTGGTGCCACTTTTGATCGGTCTGATACTGATGAAATGAATTTACGACAGATGCTTGAGCAAAGCCTTACTCACTAGATAACAAGTCGAACTCCGTTATTGTCATTCTCTAAAGCATCAATCGCCACACGCAAGGTAGCATGTGGCGATTGATGGAGATAGAAATTTCTCTACTGTTACGGTGACGTGCAAACGGGTATTTCGGCGTCCGTGTAATCCGGTCCGGCAAATCGGCGGCGATATTCATCCGAAACGAGGAAGGAGCGCACCATCTCCGCTTTGTGGAAGTCGCCATTAGCGTTGTTCAGCTTCGCCAACCAGAAGTTGTAACCGCACTCATCTGGATTACGGCGCAGGTAGCCGAAATACTCCATCAGCACGAACGCCGGATCAAATTCGCTCACCGGATTCGCCGATTGCTCCCGTAGTCCTGGAGTATCAGCCACTTTTCTCAAAGCTGCCGCGCGCCCTGCTGTGTCGCCGCTACCGTAAGCGGTCATGGACTGCTGCTGTTCGGAGCTACTTGGGGTAACGCCAGCCCGCAAGTAGAGCTTATCTACATATACCGCGGCCGGCATACCCTCTGGATAGTCAGTTTTAAAGTCGGCCCGGCTAACGAAGCGTTGCATGTAGGCAAACGTGTTCGATTCGAGCTTCTGCTCCCAGCCCGGTTCATTAACGATCACCCCTTCGCTGATCTCTTGCGTGTCCTTCAGAAACTCTCGATAGGTTAGCCGTTGATTGGCCGTGCCGTACGGGTTGCTCGATTTCCGGCTAAACGCCGTTCTGTAGGTTCGGATGACGAAGAATCCCGTCGTCTGGAATTCGATTGAGAGGAAGTATGCGCCGGATGTATTTATTCGCTTGAAGGCGATACATGCGGCATCATTTCCGCAATCTGTGATCTCTTTCGTCCAAAAGGCTTGGCCAGCCGAGTCCGATTGGCGATTGAGGAAATCGTGATATTGCTGGCAGACAAAGATGCCCGCGAAGTCAATCGGATTGCCGCTCATCTCCGGCGAATTATCAGTAATGCTCGTCATCGCCGTATTTTGCGCGCCGACGCTCGTGTTGCCAGTAGCATTGCTCAAGACGATTAAGAAGTTCTCATCGCCTTCAACCTTTGAGTCTTCGGTGAGAAGCACCTGGAAAGACTTTGACTGTTCGCCGGGCAAGAAGCGCAGCGTGCCTAGCGTCGTGATGTAATCGGAACGCTCGCGTGCCGTTCCATCTTGACTGGCATAATCAACAGTCGCAGCAGTCGAAGTGTCGCCCGCGCGTGAAACCGTCAGGGTAAAGCTGGTGCATCCCTCAGGCACGCTATAGGTCGCTGGAGCGAACCCGAAAGTGTTGCCCGACGGGATGGCCGTAAAGCCCGCACTCATCTGACTGTTCTGCAGATTGTTGAAGGTTTTGAAGGGAGGGGTAAAGGTCGAACTCGTGCCGGAAGGCGTGATAGTAAAATTCCCGCCCTGCTGCAATCCGGGAATCGTAAAGCTGCCGTTCGAGCCGGTCTGCACCGAACCCGATTGCGTGCCGCTGAGAGTGATGGTCGTGCCGGAAACGGGATTGCCATTGCCGTCCGTGACCGTACCGCCGATGCTAAAGACTTGACCGCTGCCGAGCGGCGTTCCCGTAATTGACGGCAGGGTTTGATTGCCCGTCAAATTAGGAATCACTTGTACCGGTGGGTTAAAGGTCAAGCCCGCGCCTGTGCCACTGGGTGAAATTGGCGTCAACGTAAACGTGCCGCCGCAATTTAAACCGGTGAATGCGAAGTTGCCATTACTATCGGTTACGACTGTGCCCGACTGCGCGCCGCCGAGCTGAATACTGACGCCGCTAATGCCTAAGCCGGTTGTCGGATTAACCAATCTCGAACTAATACTACAGCTTCCGCTTCCAATCGGCGGTGTGACCGTGATGGGAGCGCCAAGCGGCGTCGTTGCACCTCCAATGACAGTTGGAACCGGCACGGTAGCTGAGCCTCCGCCGGGACCCGTAATCGTGATAGTACCGCTTGAGCCAACGGGTATTCCCGAAAGCGTGAACGAACCGTCTGGGAGAGTCGTTGCCGTGATCGGCGTGCCATTAATCGGGTTAATAAAGGTGACAGTCGCGCCCGGTAAAGGTAGTCCGGTGCTGCCGCTTATGACTGTGCCCGAGACTCCACCGGTAGGAACAAGACTGATCGTAGGAATCACCGTGGTCAACGAAGGTAAGATCGGCGCGGGAACCGGCGCGCTGGCTGATGTTCCAGGAGCCGTGGCGGTGATGCTGCCGGTTGAGCTTACCGGCAGAGAGAGGAAAACAAAGCTGCCGTTAGCGGCTGTGGTTGCGGTTGCGGTAGTTCCCGTCACGGGATCGGTGTATGTCACGGTCGCGCCCGCGATTGGAAGGCCTGTGGAAGAGTTGACGATAACGCCCGAGGCTCCGCCACTAGGCAAGGCTGTCGGAACGAGGGAGATATTCGGTATAACCGTCGTGCCGCCGACAGTGACGATAGCAGGCACAGGCACGCTGGCCGTTGTGCCGGGGGCCGAAGCCGAAACCGTACCCGTCGAGCTGACGGGCAACCCTACAAAAGCGTAAGTGCCGTTGGGGGCGGAAGTGGCCATCGCCATAACTCCAGTCAATGGATCGTTGTAAGTTACTGCTGCGCCGGAGATCGGCAAACCTGTAGAAGAATTAACAACCACTCCGCTTACGGCTCCGCTCGGGGTTGAATTGGGAAGCAAGGTGATCGTTGGAAGAGCTGTAGTCGAACCAGCTACCACCGGAGCCGGAATCGGCGCGCTGGCTTGGTTTCCGGGAGCCGTAACCGTGACCGCCCCGCTGGAACTAACGGGCAAATTTATTATCAGGTAGGTGCCACTTGCACCGGTCATCGCTGTTGCGGTCGTACCCGAAACGGGGTCTGTGTAGGTGGCCGTCGCGCCCGAAATCGGTAACCCGGTCGCGGAGCTTACGACT
>JACCSP010000046.1 GCA_013812905.1 Pyrinomonadaceae bacterium | reverse complement strand
CAAGAGGAAGTAAGCGAGAGTTGACGCTGCATCGAGGCCTCGGTGCGGACGCCCTTGAGATTCACGGGACCATCCCGCTCGATGATCGTGGTTATGCCGCTGGAGTTGGCATCTCACATCCAGGATTATTGTTTGTTTACCTGCTTCGCTCATCGTTGGCCCAGCGTGGAGTTGTCTTTACCGGAAAGTCGCGAACCGTGCCGGCTCCTGCGTACGCTAACGGACCGGCTCCTTCAAGACCCGCCGGCTCGATTGAAACCGCGAGCATGCAATCGCCTCCGCTTAGCTTGATTGCCGCCCAAACGCTGAAGCCCAGCCAGAATTTGTACACTGAGTTGATTCTCCGCACCCTGGGAAGAGTTGTGCCGCCATCACCGGGTTCGTCGGACACTCCACGGACCAGCGAGGACGCCGGACTCGAGATTGTTAAGACTTTCTTAAAAGAAGCCGGTGTGAATACGAGTGGACTGGCCCTCACTGACGGATCAGGGCTCTCGCGTAACGACATGATCACAGCGGAAGCGTCTGTTCAGTTACTCACCTATATGAGTCGGCATCGATACGCGGGTGTCTTCCGCGAAGCATTGCCGATTGCCGGCGTCGATGGCACGCTCAGAAATCGGATGAAGGGAACCCCGGCCGAGAATAACGTTCGCGCTAAGACCGGATCGCTCAGTTCGGCATCGAGTTTGGCGGGCTATCTTACAACGGCCAGCGGCGAAAACCTTGTCTTTTCGATTATGGTCAATAACTATCCGGTCGACACGGACGTACGATCCCTGTGCATTGACCCGATTACGGTATTGTTGGCATCGTTTTCAGGTAGATCTTGATTCGAACAGATGGCGCCTGCCTTCATCAAGTTTCACGGCTTTGGTAATGATTACATCGTTATTGAGTCCGAGGATCTCGCTGGCTCTGCAGATTGGGGAGAATTTGCGCGGCTGATCTGCAACCGACATTACGGTGCGGGTGCCGATGGAATTGCCGTTATCGGCCGCGAGATTGATGAAGGCGCTGATTTTTGGGTGCGCATCTTTAATCCGGATGGCAGTGAAGCCGCGCTATCAGGCAATGGCACTCGATGCGCGGCCGCATACGTTCATTATAAGAAGCTGTGGACTCGCCACGAACTTCGCCTGAGCACTCGTTCGGGAATCAAAAGATACTTCTTAGTTGAGCATGCCGGTCCGGGTCAGTACGTCTTTGATTCAGAGCTGGGTCAGCCGGGATTCGCCAGTAACTTGATTCCCATGATCACGGATCGGCCACTGGAGCGAGTTATCGACTATCCGCTGGCTGTTGACGGAGATCTATTAAGCGTAACCGCGCTCCAGATGGGAAACCCAAACTGCTGTATCTTTGTCGACGCTTTTGAAGCACTCGACTGGCGTAGCGTGGGACGGGCAATCGAGAACCATAAGCAGTTTCCCGAGCGTACGAATGTCGTGTTTGTGCGGGTTAAAAATCGGCACGCTATTGAGCTTCGGATTTGGGAACGTGGAGTAGGCGAAACGACCGCCTCCGGAACGTGCTCCTGTGCCGCTGCGGTGGCGTCCATGATTAACGGGAAAACAGAACGCTCGATAGAGGTGCTGATGCCTGGTGGACAGGCGCGAATTCAATGGCGCGAGGACGGAGAAGTTATAATTAACGCGCCGGCAGAACTGGTTTATGCGGGCGATTGGCTCGCATCCTTGCAAACTTAGTATTGCCCGGCGCAGCAAGTGGCTGTCCAGGATGAGTTTTGATCAAGCCCATCCTTCTGATAATCTCTAATTCCAGTTAGCGTGTTAGGACCAATCAAGATTGCCCCAATGCTCTCCGCCTTCCTGATATCTTTCAGAAGCCAAGCCTGTCTTCTGCTTCTCTTGGGCTTGGCAGCTTCAGGCTGCGGCCGCAATGTAGTTAAGCAGACTGACGCTGAGCCCCGCATCCCGGCGAATGCTCCGGTTACCTCGACTTCTGTGCCGATGTGGCTCGGCACCTTCGAACGTAACTTTTACGGCTCCGGACCGTGGCCGAATCGGCCGCTAGAAGTAATCTGGGAGTTTGAAACCGAGCTAACGTCGGGTCGGCTGCATAAGAAAGGGTGGGGAGGATCAAGCTGGCCGGGACAACCTTCGGTATCGGGGGAACGCGTTTATTTCGGGTCAGCGGACGGTTACCTCTATTGCCTCGATACTCGAAGCGGAAACCCAATGTGGAGCTTCAAAGCGGCAGACAGTCTAAAGGCGACACCTACGATTGCCGGCAATCGTGTGATTGCGAGCGGTCTGGACCACTACATCTATTGCCTGAACGCGAATGATGGAACGCTGATCTGGAAGTACAAAACTGGGTTTGAAGTTGATAGTTCGGCGGCCGTAATTAACAGACGGGTCTATTTTGGCGGGGAGGATGGTTTCTTCTATTGTCTCAGTCTTGAAGATGGTGCCCTCGTTTATAAGACGGAGTGGCTGGGTTCAATGGAAGGAAGTTTCTCGGTCGTCGCAGGGCGCATTTACATAGGGACCGAGCAAGGGGATTTGTACTGTCTGGAAATAAGTGATGGGTCCACCATCTGGAAATCGCACATTGGAGCGGACTCCGATTCGACCCCGGCGGTAGCCAACGGACTCGTTTACACGGCGGCCGAGAACGGTTACGTCTACTGTTTCAAGCAGGCAGATGGTGAATTGGTGTGGAAGTTTAAGGCCGAAGGCGGCTTGAGCAGGATCTACAAGGAGCGTAGTGGATTCTGGGCCAGCCCTGTGGTTAAGAGTGGTCGGGTTTACATCGGTTCAAATAATGGTCAGATGTATTGCCTGTCGTCAGACAAAGGCAAGGTCATTTGGAAACATCTGGTGCGTGGACCGATCTGGGCCACTTCTCCCGTAGTAGATGGTCGCGTCGTATTCGGTGACAAGGCTGGGTGGATGTACATGCTCTCAGCCGACGACGGGCGACGCCTGTGGGAATTAAGAATTGGCGACAACGTTAACGCAACACCAGCTATTCTGGGCGGTCGCATTTATGTCGGCGCGTTCAATGGAAAGCTATTCTGTCTCGGCTGACGATTTCTGGAGGCAGTATTGCTCACTTATCTAGTCGACAACACGATTGACGGTCAGGGCGCCAGTCCGAGGGAGTTACGGGCTGTTTTGGGCCGACTGCAGCCCGACGTGGAGATTCTAATCGAACCTTTTGGTGATGTGTCGCTTGCTCGGGTCCGGGACCTCAGCCCTTCACACATAATACTGAGTGGCCAGGGTCATCCCTGGGACGACTACTCCACAGAATCACTGCGAGGCGTTTTTGAGGTGATTAACCGAGCATCTCAACCAATCTTAGGTATCTGTGGGGGGCACCAACAGATTGCTTTGGCTTACGGTGCTCCGGTGGCTTTAATGGAGCGTCTGGAGCCCGGTGAAGGCTACCAGGGAGCGAAAAGAGAGCGCGGCTACCACGAAGTCGAGACCACCGGTACGGGCCTCTTTAAGGATCTTCCCGGTCGGATAACCGTCTGGCATTCGCACTGCGACGAGGTCAAGGAGTTGCCTCGAGGCTTCGTACGCACCGCCTCTAATGAAACCTGCAAAATTCAGGCAATGCAGCACGTAAACCGACCCCTTTTTGGAGTCCAGTTCCACCCCGAACTTTTTAACAGGGAATTTCCCGCCGGCCAGAGAGTGGTTGAAAATTTCTTGACTCTCTGAGAAAAGCGAAGTCGAGTGCATTCGAAGAATCCCTTAAGGTCTCTGACTGGCAGAGGACTTTGAACAAGTTTGGGCTCCTGCCTGGGCGATCACTTTCTTTCACGGTTAAGTTCAACTATTTTTTAAGTTAGCTAAGGTGGCCACCCTGACCGGACTTCGGGTGACCCATCCGCTGGACGCTTCCATCCTGGCATGCTAGCCTCATTCTGACGCCAGTACCTCACGGGTTTCATTTTTAGGCAGCGCCGCATCAAGGATGCAAGCCCCCAACTCCGGCTGAGACTGCTAGGGCCGGAGGTCGAGTAATAGGAAAGACGGGCTCGCGCGCCGGGCTGAGAAAGGTAGGCAATAACTTCGGTTGGAGACCCGACTAAATGAAATCCAATTTTGGCACGAGTGCTATCGCAACCGTTGCGCTTTTTTCAGCCCTTCTCCTTATTGCGGCTTCACCGTCAGGAGCAGAAACCGCGGTTTCTAAATACCAACAAACAATTCGGCAACAGTCTAAGATTCCAAACCAGGATCCCGTGGTTACCTCATCGCTGGGTGATTCGTTGGGTAAGGTTGTGCCCGAAACGCCCCGAGGGAAACTGGTAGAAGCCCCCAAAGCAAGGGGAATTCCGATTTTGCTGCCAGTCTCGTATGTTGCGACTGCCTACAGCCTTAGGGGCCGAACCGCAAGTGGCCAGTTTGTCAGCAATGGTATTATTGCTGCCGACCCGAAGTTCCTGCCGTTGGGGTCGCGAGTTCACGTGCAAGCCGGCGCCTGGAGCGGCGAGTATCTAGTGGCTGACACCGGAGGCGCCATCAGGGGTCGTAAAATCGACATTTGGACTCCCAGCGCCCGCGAGGCATTGAGATTCGGACGCCGGACAGTGAAGCTTACAGTACTGAGCTACGGCGGGAGACGCGCTAAAGCAAAGAGACGAGTTCAAACCTAATTCCCGGGACAGCCGGTAATATTCGGGCAAGGGAATAGATCCTTTGCCTTTTTCTTTTGCTCGATTCAGTCTGCCCCGTCCCGCGATTCCCTCCCCGATGCTTATGTTAAGATGGCCAGCCCAATTCCAAGTAAATCTCCGCGAGGTTTAGCCCTAAATGCAGGTGTCGCAGGTATCCGCGTCCGCGGACAACAGTCCACGGCAGATTCCCGTTCCGGAGCCATTGGTTCAGGTAACTCGTGGTTCGATTACTGAATCCCGTCATCGGGGGCACGTTGTTGCAGTCGAACCAGGCGGCAAGATAGTAGCCGTCCTCGGGGCCCTCGAAACGGTCACGTTCCTGCGCTCCTCAGCTAAGCCCCATCAGGCAATACCTCTCATTGCCTCGGGCGCTGCGGCTCGGTTTGGCTTCAGTGAAAAAGAGATAGCGCTGGCCTGCGCCTCACACAGCGGCGAGCTGATTCACACCGAAGTAGCTGCCTCGATGTTGAGGAAGATTGGATTGGGCCCCGAAAACTTGAAGTGTGGCACACATGAGCCCTTCAGCCAGGAAGTCGCTCGGGAATTGCGCGAGAAAGGAGCGAAACCGCACGTACTGCAAAATAACTGCTCCGGTAAACATGTCGGCATGCTTGCTCTTGCGCGGCACCTAAGCGCACCCATTGAGAGTTACGACCAACCGGACAATCCAGTGCAACTGGCGATAGGCGGCACGATCTCGCAGTTTTCCGGAATCCCGATGGAAGACCTTGCGGTGGGTGTCGATGGTTGTGGTGTTCCGGTTTTTGGAGTAACCGTTAAGGCGATGGCCTTGATGTACGCGCGTCTGGTGGCGCCGCCTGCGGAGTTTGACGAAAGCACACGGGACGCCTGCAAGAGCATTGTTGCGGCAATGACCAAGTATCCCGAATTGATTGGTGGAACGACCGATCGTTTGGACACAGAGATGATGCGCGCCACGGGAGGAAACTTGGTTTCTAAGGTCGGCGCCGAAGGCGTTTACACCGCGGGTGTAGTGCCCTGTCAGGAATGGCCTAACGGATTAGGAGTGGCGCTAAAAATCGAAGATGGTGATGACCACCGCGCGCGGCCGACTGTTGTGATTGAGACGCTAAATCAACTGGGTGTGCTCAATGACGAATCGCTCGAGGCCGTTTCCCGGTACGCATTCTTCCCCGTACGAAATCGCAGCGGAGATGTAGTTGGCGAAGTGCGCGCATCGTTCAAACTAAATCGTAACGTATAGGAAGTATGGTGTCAGCGCCAAGCCCCAACGGAAAAGAAGATCCGCCGCAGCAACCACCCCTTTTGCGCGATGCTAAAGGTCGCATTGACGTTGATTCTGTTCCCGATGTGATCCAATGGTTCCTTGATTATGACAGCCGGGTGGCGATGATCAAGCATCCTCGAGTCGAGGAAGTGTTTCAGTGGAAACAGGAGCAAAGCCGCCAGCTGAGCGAAGAAATTTTCCTTTTCAATAGAGCTGAAGATCGTCTGGCGATTGGAATCATCCAAGCTCTTTCCGAAAACGCTACCGAACGCAAGCTTCATTCTTGGATTGGCCAGCTTCTAAACGCGCTTGATACCGCGTCAAAGGCTAATGAATCAGTCTCCCAGGCTTATGGCCTCGACCTCGCCAGTGCGACGTCGATTGTAAACGCAGCAGCAAGGATTCCTTCCCAGCGCGGACGAAACGACTTTCTGGTCAACTGCTGGGTAGAGACTCTATGCACGGCCGAAGCGCGCGTACTCGGCTGGCTTTATAAGGAGTTTTATGGGAAGGCCTATGCGCCTTAAGGCTAGCTAATAAACCCACTCTGGAGCCCTCCTAACCATAATGAATGACAATTTACGCGCGCTCTTTCCGATTACAGAGCGTGCAATTTATTTAAACCATGCGGCGGTTTCGCCTCCACCCCTCCCTACGATCGAGGCCGTGCAGTCGCAGCTGCGAGACGTGGCTGAAAATGGTTCATTGAATTACCGAAGCTGGATTGCGGTTAAAGCAAGCGCGGAAACTGGCTGCCGAAATGATTGGAGCACGAACTGAGCAAATCGCTTTCATGCGCAATACGTCTGACGGACTGTCCACAGTTGCAAATGGTCTCACCTGGTCCCCTGGCGATAACCTGGTGACATTTCGCAAGGAGTTTCCGTCAAATATCTATCCGTGGCTGCGGCTTCGCAATGCCCTGGGTGTGGAGGTTCGCATGTGCGAGGAGCGAGATGGCCGAATAGATCTCGAGGAGTTAATAGGCCTCATCGATTCCAAGACGCGCGTAGTAGCGATTAGTCAAGTCCAGTATGCATCGGGGTTTCGTGCGGATCTGGAACGAATTGGGCAGGCAGCGCGTTCTCATGATGCCTTCCTTGTTGTGGACGTGATCCAGGCCATGGGAGTGATGCCGACAAGTGTGGAACCGGAACTGATCGACGTCGCCGCGGCTGCCGCAGACAAATGGCTACTGACCCCCGAAGGCGTGGGTCTTCTCTATCTTTCTGACCGCGCGCGAGAACGCCTCGAACCCACCCTGGTGGGATGGATCAGCGTGCCCGAGCCAGAGGACTACGGAGATTTTGAACAGGGTTGGAATCGTGGCGCTCTAGCTTGGGAAACTGGGACTGGACCTTCGGCACTAATTCATGGACTGGAAGCAAGCCTAAGGCTTCTGGTTGAAACTGGAGTAGGGAAGATCGCCAACCATCTGGAACTACTCACAGACCATCTTTGCGAACGCCTGCAAGGTCGTAACTATCAAATCGTCAGTTCTCGCCACCCTTCCGAAAAGTCTAGATCCTTTGTATCCGCCACCAGGGTGGGCTTAGCTCAATGGCCCTTTACGCTCACCTCCAGACCAGAAATATCATCACCGCTCCTCGTGGTGATCGGCTCAGAGTTGCGCCCCACTTCTACAACACCATTGAGGACATCGACGAGTTCGTCAAGGCACTTCCTTGAAAAGCACGGCATTTACCGAGTGATTATCGTCCGCTGTCCTGATAACATGTATGGATGATGTACGTCCGTGCTGCGGGCTGACCTCTAACGATTCCCACCCGCTGCGATTTTTCAAAGTAATCCGGCCAACACCCGGCCAAAACGGAGCGTACGATCCCTGGGTATTTACAATGGCACGGACATTGCCAAAAAGAAACCAACAGAAACTGATAGGGTGATAAGGGTAAAAAGGTAGTGCCCGGCGATTGTGGGTGAGTGGTGTTTTGGGGAGGCATCCTCTCACCGTTGAAAAGCGTTGGCTCTTTCGGGGGAACGGAGTAAGCGCAAAAGTGCAGTCAAGGGGCTATAGTTGCGGGGCTGCTGATCGACGTCCTGACGGGGCTTGGGGGAGCCTTTCAGGTAGGTCAGCAGCCCGCATTTGTTATTACAGTTGTGATGACTAAATGTAACGCAAGGGAACGGTTCGCGAAATTGTTATTCTACCCAAGCTGCAGACTCACCTACCGTGTTTCCGTCCAATCAATTTTGATGGGTCAGTGTGGGGAGTTATCTCGTCAATATTCAAACGGAGCATCCCGCCAGCGTCTGAGAAAACTGCCTCCTGTCGTTGCTGAGCCCGCCGTCGACTGAATAGAAGTGCGCCAAGAAAACCGCCGGCAGCTAGACATAACAGAAGCGAAAGTCCAGAGGCTTTGACGACTGCTACCAAAACTCCTGCAGTAGTCTGGTAATATTCTCGTTGTGCCTTTTCCAGCATATAGGGATTATCACCAAGCCACTGAACGACCTGCTCATACTCAACTTGGTCGACGAGCTCTTTGGCCGCTCGCTCATCGGGGGCATTAAAAACAAATACTGAATAATTCCCGACCCGTCGGTAAGCCGAAGGCAGGGGCTGTCCGTGCATCCGCAGTTCCTCAATCTTAGCGACAATGCGTCGATCGTTATCTCCCGCTAGCTGTGGGGTGTTGTATTCAACAATGATAAGTTGGGCAGGGCCGTAACTGGCGGCAACCGCATCAGCGTCTCCCTCTGAGCTCACACTATCGAGAAGTGGCTGATCCGGGAGAGCTTCTCTTAATGAGCGGAAGCCTGCCAAGTAGGTCACACTTCCTTGAGCTCCCTCCCATCGAGGAAGGTGCTTGACGAGAACAGGTATATCATCCTCCCCTTTTTCGATTCGCTCCGAGAGAAGACGCGCTAGCATAATTAAGCTGTCCGGGTCTTGAGCGGCTGATTCCCTTGCGGTGACTCGCACGAAGGTAGTGCCCTTGAAGAAGGCCACACGGCCCGGCAAAATTACCGAGGCTGTTCCGAGCTCTCGAGTGATCTTGCCGAGTTCGGACTGCGCCGGCTCTCGGGCTCTTCGAGCAGCGATGGTCAGTAGTGAGTAAGCGTCTGAGTCTCGAAGAAATCGGGCAACTTCTACGAGGAAACGCGAATTCTCGCTGGAGAGGTACTCGGCTTCAGCCACAGTATAATGGCGGCCTGCTTCCAGCCTCTGACCATCGGCGTGCGGACCTAGTAGCTTCTCCTGGGCGAGTATTTCGCTTGGCCGAACTCCACCGACCAAACGAAAGCCGCCGACCTCATCCGGTAATAGCAGGATAATCTCATCTGAGGGCCGTTTGGCTCGCGCTGTAGAGTTGAGCGCAAGGAAAAGGATTACCGCCAAAGACAATGACGAATAAATTGAATTCCGCAAACTCGACCCCGCTTTAACCCCACCCAGTTTCCCTTAGAACCCGGTGCCCATTTGATGTTCCCTGAAAACTATTCAGTTGCGTGTTGCAACCGGACGAAGGGTAGTTTAACGCCAGCGGCGCAACTCGCGCAAAAGCAGGTCTGCATAATGTCTTGGCTTACTGATGTTGTGCAGCACTGTGCTACCGCCCAACTCGCTGGCATTGTCGACAATCAAATCGCCAAAACCGAAAAGTCGCTGGGGAATACTTGCGGAAACGGTGACGTCCTGAATCTTGCTGAGCGGAATATTACGCGTTGTCCGGGCAACCAGGCCGGTGTCGATTTCGATCTTGGAATCCGTTAGCGTGTAGCGAATCATATTCCGTTTGATGTGGAAATACGCTGGAATCATTAGGAGGGCGAGCGCAAGTGGGATCGAGATGTATGCCGGTACGTTGATCAGAGCAAGCAGAAAAACCAGCACAACAGCCCCCATCACCGCTAATGCATAACCCAGCGTAATGAAAATCATGGTCGGCCTTACAGTGAAGACGGTATGCTCCAGCCCCTCCATTTCTCTGGACTGGCGCTGCGGAAGACCCTGCGTGCGTGCCAGACGCGTTGCTTCAGGATCCACGGCTGGGGCACCACATCCCGAACAAAACCGCACCCCGGGTGCAACGTAAGACCCGCAGTTGGAACAATGCATCCGCTTATTACCTCACTCAGTATGGGACGAATCCAAAAGCTCGCCTCAATCATACCGAAAGAAACTCGCGCGTCGAAATACAAAACGAGGCGGAACCCAATAAAGCTTCCGCCTCGCTTATTTTCCCCGGCTTAGTCTGGCTACTGGGTCACTAGCTGACGCCGGCCATCGGGCGTCTGCACCGCAAAGACGTTCTGCTCATATACCGTCAAAGGCGCGGAGGATTTCTGTCGAGCTGCGGCAAGTTGCTCTCCGGATATAAGGTTCGCACCACGTGCGGCGAGAGGATCCCGTATCAAACTATAGCGCCTGCTGATTCTTCTGACGTACTCCTGAGTTTCTTTGTAGGGAGGAACCTGATACCCGTACTTCATTACGGCGCCCTCACCGGCATTATAGCCTGCGAGGGCCAGGTTGACGTCTTTGAAGAGATTCAACAGAAAGCGCATGTAGCGTGCACCGCCTTCAATATTTTGCCGGGGATTGAAGATGTTTGTGACACCAAACCTTCGTGCTGTTGGGGGCATTAACTGCATTAAGCCGCGGGCACCCTTGGGTGAAATTGCTCCCTGTTTAAAAGTTGATTCTTGGTGCATGATTGCGTAGAGCAGAACGGGGTCAACAGAGTGGCGTTTGCCTGACTCGAGGATGAAGTTATCTACGGCAGAGTTGCCGGTAGTAAAGCCTTCCAAGGAGGTGCCCACATTCATGTTCGTTAACCGCGTTAGTGACGCGTTGGAACGAGAATAAACCAGAGTGTTGTATGCGGTAAGTTTACGCGGTCGTCCGCTTTTCTTGGATAAGACCGTCGGTGCTGGTGGTAAATTTATGCGCACTCCGTTGGCAAGATCGAAGTTGTCGACTCGATAGAGGGCTTCGGATTGCGCGGATATCATTATTGAGCAGCCAAGTAGTAAGGCAGCAGCAAAGAGGAACGTTTTCATCTTATTGAACCCTAATTACGAGTGATTGCGATTGAAAGGCCTCTGTGAGTTGGTACTTGATGATTTCAGGCTCCCTTGGCTCGCTAAGCTCTATCCCGGTCATTCGGGATTTACGATATTAACACATCGGTTTAACAAACACCAACGATGTTGGCACAAGGCGGGGTGAGGTGTTTTCCTAGCGTTTTGGTAGATTGGCCTTGACAGCCGTCTTGCGGAGCGGTTCGGATGTCGTTTCGTCGGGCTTTTCCCGGAACCTATTGACAGCGGTAGTATGATAACCAGGCTTTACAAAAGACCTCACTTCTTTAACCCGCGCGCTTCTGCGCGCCTCACACAAAGAGGACAAAAAAATGAAAATGTTGCTCACACTCACACTTTCGCTGTCTCTGCTTTTCGTCGGTTCCATTGCAGCGTCAGCTCAAGATTCCTCCACCACTTCAAAGATAGCCGCCAGCTCCAGTAGCAGCCGGAAACGCGGCCCCGTGTTTCGCGCCAATAAGGAGCAGGTGAACCAGGCCCAGGCAATTCTCAAGACTCGAGGTTTGTACAACGGCGGAACGACCGGCAAACTTGATGCGGCAACGCGAGCTGGTCTTAAGGACTATCAGCGAGCTGAAGGTCTCAAGGTAACCGGCACTCTGAATAAGTCGACGCTTGAGAAGATGTCCATCGAGCTGACTGACAAGCAGAAGACGATGTAAGGCGATCCGGTGCCTAGAGGAGTCTTGACCGGGGGCAAACAAAAGCGCGAGTGCGTGTTTCAAAAACACACTCGCGCTTTTTGTTGGATCAGCTTTCAGGTCGTCTAGCCGAGCAATCGTTCTACAATTTTGTAGCTGGCTTCGAGTGCTTCCGCGAGTTTCTGGGGTTGATTCCCACCACCCTCAGCCATATCAGGCTTGCCCCCTCCCCGTCCGCCGACGATGGGCGCCAGGTCCTTAATCACCTGACCGGCAGGTACTCTTTTTGAGATATCCGGTGAGGTTCGCACGATCAAGGAAGCCTTTCCCTCCCCCTTACGGCCCAGAATAACCACACCCGATTTGATGCGCGCCAGCAGCGTGTCGGAAAGCTGCCGCATCCCCGCTGCGTCGAGGCCAATAGCTTCACGCGCTACTACGCGCACGCCTGCAACGTCACGCGACTCGTCACCATTCGAAGAGGAGCCCGCGGTGCCAGTAGCGATCTTCATGCGCAGGTCATCAGCTTCACGTCTGGCTTTCTTCAGCTCTTCTTGCAACCGTTCAACCAAAACGGGAAGTTCGGTTCGCGATGTGCGCAACCCGCTTGCCACTCTTTCAACAATCACCTCGGCCTCACGAAATCGTTCAAACGCGTCGACGCCTGTAATCGCCCGAATACGGCGAACTCCGGAAGCGATGGATTCATCACTGGTTATCTTGAATAGTCCAATATCGCCGGTGGCTCGCACGTGCGTGCCGCCGCACAACTCCTTGGAAAAAATGTCTTCTACGCCGTTGATTGAAAGCACCCGCACCTTCTCGCCATACTTCTCGCCAAAAAGAGCCATCGCCCCCGAACGCATCGCTTCTTCAACCGCCATTTCATTCGTTTCTACCGGCTCATTGCGCAGGATGTGATAGTTGACGAGGTTCTCGATCTCTTCGATCTCGCTCCTGGTCAAAGGCTGATAATGGGAGAAGTCGAAACGCAAATAATTCGGCGCCACAACCGAGCCAGCTTGTTTGACGTGCGTTCCCAAAACTTCGCGCAACGCGGCGTGCATTAAGTGCGTGGCCGTGTGATTGCGGCGGGTGGCGTCTCGCTTTTCAACATCCACTTCGGCCGAAACCGTATCGCCAACTGTCAAGATGTCCTTTTCAACTTTGATCCTGTGAACAATCAATCCCTGCGCAGGCGAGTAAGTATCAACAACCGACGCAAGGAAGTCATTACCACCTGCGGTAGCGGGTGGGCTGCTTAGTCTGCCGACATCGCCGACTTGTCCGCCACTCTCGGCATAGAACGGAGTGTGATCAAGAACTAACTCGCCTTCCTCGCCGGCGTTCAGTGACTGGACTTCATCATCACCCTTAATTAGGGCGACGACTTTTGCATCATCAACTTTCGTTGTCTCATAGCCCCTGAAGCCCGACTTAGTATCGTGGCGCCGCGCTAAAGCCACATAGGCCGGCTTGATTCTCTTGCTCCCAGCAGTTTGCTTTTCAATATCGCTTTTTTGGAGATCCTTTAATTGATCTTCGATCTTCTTTCTGAAGTTTTCTTCAGTTAGTCTTTCTATTCCTTTTGCAAAACCTTCCTGAATAACAGATTCAGTCCCAATCATGAAGTAGAAGGGACGTAAATCTCCATGATCGAAAGGCCTAACGCGATGTGCTAGCTTATAATTACCTTGAGACAAGACTACGTACATCAGATCTATTGGCGTCCCGAACGTGTCGTATAGTCTAGCCAGGTCTAAGGTAGGCACAATTACCTCACCCGTTTTCGGGTCTAGACTAGCGCTGATAAGCTCATCAAGTTTGTTCAGGCCAACCGTAAGCGTTGCTCCAAAGCGTTCTTCTTCCAGCTTTAC
>JACCSP010000013.1 GCA_013812905.1 Pyrinomonadaceae bacterium | reverse complement strand
AGGGCCAACCATAAGAAGGAATCACGAATTGGCGGCTTCTTGAAGAAAACAGGCAAAATACTGAAACGGCCTTTCAAGTTCTAGTTGGGGCGCTGGTGCTTTCGGCTCTCCTAGGGCGCTCTGTCGGTTCCTTGCGAGCTCCTCCGACTTCCCGTGCGCTTCATTATATAATGGAGCTGCGCCTCGATTTTTCCGGCAAGAAAGATTATCCTCCCACTCAGTTTTCAGACCTCACGAGAAAGGTGCACCTCATGTTTCGCATCTCGAAAGACATTCTTGCGTACTACTTCACTTTGCTTGCAAGAATCGATTACCTCTTTCGGTCGGTAAAAAGACAGATTGTTCGGCCTTGCATGAAGCGCATCGGTCGGCGGCTTCCTGCTGCTTGCGTATGTGCAGGACGACAGGTAACACTTGGTACTCAACACTCACACTCAACACCCAGGACCAATACTGGGTACTCGGTACTATTATCCAACACGACTCTAACCTACGGAGGACCTCACAATGAGCGAAATCAAACTCAACCTCACAGATGCTCAGCACACAATTAGTGGAACAATCCACGGTTCGGTGGCTGACGCGTGTATCGCAGCACTGTCTGCGGAACCGGAAACAATCACCGAGCTTGGATCAGCCCTGGCGCGCTACCACCGTCCTGCAGGTGACATCAGTCCATTCGGGTGGTTTTGTATTAACTCGGAGCTAGACAAAGAGCCCTGGGATGCCGGAATCGCTATTATCGATCTCGCCGCACGCATCGTCGCTTCTGAATCGACCTATTCCAAACTCGGACCGCAGGGTGAAGTAAGTTATCACGATGGCGTATGCGCTACTGACATCTCGATCTTCTACCGCCTCCCAGACGATTGGCTGTTTCTCGACTCTATTGAACAGTATGAAGGAGCGCGAGATGCACGTCGCGTGGAACGCCTTTTAACGCCGCCTCTCGATGCAAGAACCATTTTGTATGGCCCACCCTTGCTGGAGTTCATCGTGCGCGAAAGCTGGTCGCTGAATCACCCAACCGCTGCGGCTGGTGATTGCGATGCACACTTCGACGTCGAAAGATCTCTTACCCCTCACCCTCATGAGCCTGCTCTTGCCGCAACCGCAGGCATCTCACCGGCAGTTGCGAAACCTTTCGGAGACCACCAGTCAATGGTCCCGACTCTCATCGGATACAACTCGAGTGCAACATCAGATCGTGAAGTCGAAAACAAGCAATCTGATGACCCAGATCAAGATGACACTTTGCGTCAGCAGATCTCCCTACTCCACGGGCGTTGGCTATTGACTCCGCGCTATGACCTAAGCGGTCAGTCGCCCAAGGATATATTACTCGCCAAGCAAGACTTCATCGACTACGAACTGCACACGCGCTCAATGCAGTGGAGTATGCAAGGAGAGGGGCCGCCGTGCCTCGCTACTGATTCTTTCGCGTATCGTTTTGCCGGCTTCGGTACTCACGAGTGGGTCATCTACTACGATCTTGTTCGCCACCTCCTTTGGAATGCACGGAACAAAGAGTGCGGGCGAATCAGCGAAGGGAAGTTGGGGAGAGTTGTTGAACCTGATCTGCTGCTGACTCGTGCCAGTGACCCTGCGAGCGTGCCGCACGCTCCCTTGAGTGATGCTCGTCCCTTAGAGGAGCTGCCAGAGCTGGAATCGGAGGTCGCGCGACTCGAAAAGCTCAAAACAGAGTGGCTGGAACAACCTCAGGAGGATTACGGCGGGAGGATTCCGGCACTCCTTATAGAAAATGAACGGATACGGTTGCCGATCGCCATGCGCGGGCATGACATGGTAATCGATACCGAATGTCCTGTTTGTCAGATGATGGCCGCTAACGCAGAATTAGGAATGGAAGTAGGTTTCTGGCATCTCGACGGATCGCACATGGACGACGACTTCGCTTTTTCCGATCTGCGAACGCGCGAGGAGTGGGAAGCCCGGGAGCGGGAAAGGGAAGAATTCACGGAGAAATTCAACCAAGAGTGGGAAGAACGCCAGCGACGTGAAAGCCTCGCCGTCGTCGAGTCCGTCGAGGAGTTTTTGGATACTGCTAGTTAACCCGCCATTGAAAGAGAGGGGCGGAGACGGGCGTAGGGAAGGGAGATGGGCACTGGCACCCATTTTTTCGCTTGCAAACTCGATCAGGAGACCTGCGTTGAAGATAACAATCTGTGATGCTAGGACGCATGTCTGCTCGCTCCGAGTCTCCTATCTACACATCGCATCTTTCGATCTCCCGTCCCCGTCTCTCCGCGTCTTTCCCCTGCCCGCCCACCACTCCGCCATTTACTAATCGCGATCCACGATTTACGATTCACGCGTGCCCACAAAATTACGCAGCCCTTATCTTCACCTTGATGCCTTCAACGCTGAAACTAATCAGTTGAACGTCATCCTCGACACGCCCAAGGGAAGTCGCAACAAGTTCAAGTATGACGAAAAGTCCGGACTGTTTATGTTATCGGGCGTGCTGCCCGCAGGCTCGAGTTTTCCTTACGACTTCGGCTTCGTGCCTTCAACACGCGGGGAGGATGGCGATCCGCTCGACGTGCTGTTGTTAATGGACGATCCGGCTTTTGTAGGTTGCCTTGTCGCTGCACGACTTTTGGGAGTGATAGAAGCTGAGCAAACGGAGCGTACTGGCGAGAGGATGCGTAACGACCGTCTCCTCGCCGTCGCCGAGAAGTCCATCACGCATTGCACTTTGAAATCACTGGGAAGTCTGGACGAAAATTTAGTTGACCAGATAGAACACTTCTTTGTTTCCTATAACGAGATCAAGGGAAAGCAGTTCAAACCACTCGGCCGCTTCGGCCCCACCCGCGCCAGACGCCTCATTGACAAAGGCGTCACACTCTTCCGTACCAGCCGAAGAAAGTAATCACCGCGGGTTGGCACGACTGGCACGGATCAGATCGAGCCGGACCGGGAAACCGAGACAGGAAGAGATAGCCAACCCGCGTCAGAAGGTTGATACCTGCCCCTGCTCTCGGCCCTATCTCCCTTCCCTCGTTTCTTCCCTCTTCTCTCTTCCCACTGCCGACTGCTCCCGGGGGAAAGGGGCGAACGGGTGAGGATAAAAGCAGAAAAGGGGAAAACGATTCCTAGCATCTAACGCCCGTTGCCCGTTCTTCCGGCGTCTCCCCGTCTCCCACTTTACCTTTTTCTTAAAACCCAAGTCGTCATCGCCCGCATGTTTTGTACGACCACCGTTTTGATGGGCTCAAGGAAATCTCCTCCGAGCGATTCAGTTGCTCTCATCAACATCGCTGCATCCACCAGGAAGCGGTCGCTCCCGTCAGGCAGTTGGTAACGCCTGCCCTCGATCAGCTCGATCTTGTCTTCCATCCCGATTGTGGACGCCAGCCTTGCAAATAAGATTCCGCCAGACTTAAGTACGCGCCACATGTCATTAACCATCGCGTGCCACTTTTCCTCATCGGAGGCAAAATGAAGCACCGCGCTACTCAACACCGCGTCAAAGTCGGCATCCGCAAACGACATCCGTTCGATCAGCTCAACTCGAAAACTGTCATCCGAAAGCCGCCTGGATGTGCCTGCTGGTAATTGCTGAGCGAGAGCCGAGGCCATTTGACGAGTCTGTGCAATAGCCTCTTCCGATTCGTCGACACCGCAAACGTCGTATCCACTGCGGAGGAAATAGACAAGATTTCTCCCCGACCCACAACCGGCATCCAGCACTCTCATCCCCGGAACGAACCGACCCTTCAAGAGTTGATCGAACAAATAGATGTCAATGCTTCCAAACAAATCGCGCAAATCCGCCGTCGCTTGCATAGACAGATAATACGCCCGCTTCGGCGTTTGGACTCAAGTTCCAATTGCGTTCCAGTTGGGTAAATCCGGTGTCAGAAACCTCGATCCTTAAGTTTGGCATCGCTCCGTGTCTGTCCCCCCTCGGAGGCAAAATCAGCGAACTGGATGGATTTTCGTCTCGACACCCTCTAGAATAGAACCGCTGTACTTAGGGATTAATTTTTGTGCCTACTGGGAGTAAATCTCTGAACTCTGATAGTTCTTCAATTATTCGTGCAGCGTGGAATGGCGATGCAAATGCTGTACGAGCCCTGTTGGCTGAGGGTGTCGAGGTGGACGAAAGAGCCCGGGGCGGGCAGACGGCGCTTATGATCGCCGCCATCCTTGGCCATGTCGATGTTGCGCGCCTTTTGCTTGCTGCGGGCGCGGACGAACTGTTACAGGATAACCTTGGCTTGACCGCAAGGGAGTGGGCTGACCGGAGAGGCTCGTCCGAGGTCGCTCAATTACTGTCAAAGGCGAGATTTTCAGACCTAGGACCCGCGCGGAAAAACGCCCTGGGGAAACAGGCCCCACCCGAAGAAGAAGACGAGCGTCGAGATCCTGCGGCCGGCGCCAGGACTACGCCTCAACCAGATGCTCTTAGCCAGACAAAGGAGCTCCGAACGGAGACCGACCCGCAGCCCCGTGAAGTGGAAGAGGAGCGCCGAGCACCTTCGACAGAGACAAAGATCTCATCGAAGGATGATTCCCTCAGATGGATCAAATTTCACAAGCGAATAATGGCCGACCAGGAACGCCGAGCATCTCCGACAGAGTCAACTGTTGCACTTCCACAGGATGCTCCCGATGTGACGTACGAGCAGCAGAGTACCATTGCTGGCACGCAGTCACGCGAAATGGAGGAAGCGCGCCAGGCCTCTTCGATCGAGACAACGCTTGCACTTCCGCAGGATGCTACCAGCGCGGCGGATGAGCAGCAGAGTACCATTGCTGGCACGCAGTCACCCGAAATGGGGGAAGCGCGTCAGGCCTCTTCGACCGAGACAACGCTCGCACTTCCGCAGGATGCTACCAGCGCCGCGGATGAACAGCAGAGTACCATTGCTGGCACGCAGTCACCCGAAATGGACGAGGCGCGTCAGGCCTCTTCGATTGAGACAACTCTTGCACTTCCGCAGGATGCTCCCGGTCTGACGGACGAGCGGCCGAGTTCCATGGCCGGCCCGGGGCGGAGCAGAGCGGACGAGGCGCAACCCACAGCGGCGCAGTCAGCAAGAATAGCGGCTACGATAGAACATTTGAGACTCCTGGAAGAATCTCGTCAACGAGTTGAAGCTGAAGTTCGCGCAAAGTCCCAGCAGCCAACGGCAACGCCAGCCGTTGTGGAGCGTGGGGATCTCGGAGTCTCCAGCGGGGCAGAGCGGTCTACCAGACCAGGCATCTCGGCTGTGGTTCCATACTCGCTGGGGTTGCATTTTGACCGCAATGAGCGCGACACCAGACACGAGGGCTCTCCTGGCAAGCCGCTCAGCCCAGCAATGCTTGAAACTAAAAGCAGTGAGTCGCCCAATTCCCCACCTCTCAAACGCTGCCCGAAGTGTAATACTACGTACGGAAATGCGCTTCTAGCGTATTGCGCTTATGATGCGACCAAACTAGTTAGCGCCGATGATTCTGTGTTCAATCGCCCTGCAACTAATGATTGGTCGTGGGCGACACTGTGGGCGTTGGTGGCAGTGATAGCAATGTTAGGCGCGTTTCTCGGCTACCTAATAAACAATTATCGGTCGAGAGGGAACGGATCCAATGCACCTATTGCAGCGCAATCGGAGCCAGCGGAGAATGCCAGGAAAGATTTGCCGGTGATAGAAGGCGAGATCAAGGGCATGGAGGTCAATGTGCCCGAGCCGGAATACCCGGCACAGGCGAAGGCCGAAGGGGTTTCAGGTACAGTTACGGTTAGGGTTCAGGTAAACAAGAGAGGTAGGGTTACATTGGCGCGCAGTTCCAAAGGTGACTGGCGGTTGCGGTCGGTTGCCGTAAAGGCCGCCCAAAAGGCAACATTCTCTGAGGAGATGCTCGCTGGCCGCGGAGCAAACGGAACAATCACCTACAACTTCGCAGCGCAAACAGAATCGCCCGCGGCTACAGGATCACAAGCGCCGAAAACGAATCACCCCTCTACACAGGAATTGTCGTCCGCAACTGGATCATCTGCGGCGAATGTGGGCGGAGATTACCCAGTGGTCGGCGGTCCGCTCGTGGGCGCAGAGGCCAATCTGCCTCAGCCGGATTACCCCCAAAAGGCTAAGAGCAAAGCGATTTCCGGCACAATCACGGTAGTCGTTCGCGTGAACAGGGCGGGTAAGGTCGTATCGTGGCGTACTTTAGGAGGTGACTCTCAACTACGGGCCGCGGCGCTGAAAGCTGCAAGGAAGGCCACTTTCTCTCCGGAAAAGCTCCCAGGTGGTCGCGAGGTCGTAGGAACAATTACCTACAACTTCAAACTATGATTTCGAGTTGTAGCTTGTCACTTTAGCACTCAGTACATCAGTCTCATTTTAGCCCCGGCCTCCTGTCCCTGCCTCTTAACCGGCCTTCTGCTCCTGATTCACTGGCCTTCCAAACGGTATTTCCAACATAATGTCTGCAACGTAGCTAACGCCGTTTCCGTCCATCGAGCTCAGTATGAAACGTTGTCCGAAATGTGATTCAAGTTTTCCTGATACCGATCAGTTCTGCGAACTTGACGGTACTCAACTCGTTGCAGACTATGCGGACAGCAATCCCAACTCATTAGAGCCACCAGTGGACCCGGGTCGCCAGGCGGACAGCCCTGCAGGGGTAGAGGAACCGGGTGGGTATCAACATCCGAGCGAGGCGCGACTCCGGCAAAATTGGAAGATTCTCGCCATAGTAGCAGTCGCTGGCGTAGCCCTCGGCATCGTGCTGTTTATCGTCTACCGGCAGATAACGCGTGAAGCTCCAGTGCAAAGTCCTAACGAATCATCCAATGAGGCGGTAACACAGCAACCGATCCCTCTCCTACCTTCGCGCCCCTCCCCATTTGCCAGCGCAGACCCGTCGGCCGAGCCTTCTCCATCGCCGAGTGCAATGCCATCGCCTTCCGCTCAAGCGGAACCTGCCCGCGTCGCACTGAGTCCCGGTTCCGTATCGACGGGAGGAAACGAAAAGAACAGGCGCGGGCCGGTTACGATTCGGCTCACTAACGGCACCATCGTTGAGGCGGACGAGGTGTGGGAAACAGGGGAAGGAATCTGGTATCGACGCCGCGGTCTTGTAACTCTTCTGCAGCGCAGTGAGGTAAAAGCGATCGATAAAACATCCTCGGCAGCGTCGTCACCAGTGGCAACCCCAGCCGCATCGCCATCCCCATCGCCTTAATCCTTCCTCACCACTGAGTGGGGACTTTCTATTCGTCTTCAATGCTGGGCTCATAGTTGCATTACATCGCATTACATCCGCTCCTGAATCTAGGGAGTAAACGGAACGCTCACGACGCGACCCGCAGTTGGTAGAGATGGAGGACCGGGGCCGAGTTCGGTGATGTAGAGCGTGCCTGTCTTCTCATCCAAGACGATCGATGTCGGACGAGTCATGCAACTGGCGACCGTTGTCGGTGGACCACCGGGAGTCTCGAACAGCAGCAGAAGTCCCGGCGGAGGAAAGAACGGCCCGAACGGGGAGGCGTACTGCAGCACCAAATAATCAGTGTCACTACCTTCGTTTATTGGTAATACATCGATGGCTGTCTTACGCCCGGTGATTAGCGAGGAGTGTGCGCCAGTCGACGGATCAACCTGCTCTACCCTCGACGCACCTGGCGGAAATGGGAAGCCCGTGAACAGAGTTACCAGAAGTTGCCCGTCGGCGTACGCGATACCGGTAGGCACTGCCTCTGAGAAAGGTGGGCCGAAACCCGGAAACAATGTATTCGTAACGGGCGGGAAGGTCACTAGTGTAGAAAATGCACCAGTCGATAGATCAACTTGCCATACTGAGTTTTGGCCGCCATCCGTGACGTAGATTTGGTTGCCGACGATGACCAAATCAAAAGGATTCGAACCTGAAACGTTTCCTGGCGGACCCGGCTTCGGCGTGAAGTTGGGGAAATTAACAATTAGTTCTATCGTAAGTTTTTCGCCCGCTCCATTCGATAACGTCACCTTTTGGCCGCTTGCGAGCGCCACCTGATTCGCAAACGAAAGGGCAAATCCGGTTGTATTCTTCTCCGTACTAGCACTGAAGTGGAGGGCGAGAATTGAACTAAAGAGGGGCGACGATGGGTTCGGATTTTCAAACGCGACCCCCGGACCGCCTGCCACAATGCTGTTGCCTATCCCTATGACTACGTACAGGGTGCGCCCGCGCATGGAAACGCCGGCCGGGCCGGAGGGTTCCAAGACGTCGTTGATCGCTGACGGCAGCCCGTTTAAAAGCGTCCGACGGCTGCCGTTTGGGTCAACAATCGAAATACGACCGGAGTGCAATGGGCCTGTTCCGGTTTCTGAAACGATTAAGTTGTCTTTATTGGATTGGGTGATCCCCAGCGGTATACGGAGCCCGGAAACTACTTCCGTGCACTGTGCCCGGGCTTCGACCCCTGCAAGCAACAACACGGATACGACTAGCGAAAGAAGCAATATTACCGATAGGAAAAGAGGAAGTAATTTTCTAATCATGTGGGTTGATCCTTTCTGGTGGCACTCCCTCCGCACTGCGGGATATGTTTGATTAATGAAGCGTGGCACTTGCGACTGGAGATCTGGGAGGTCGAAGCGCTGCACGCGTTTCAGGATTGGCTAATGACGCGCTTTTACGTCAAACGGGAGCGAATGTCAAGAAGAAGTGGGCGGGGGCGGGCCTTTTAGCCGGAGTACGCATTGTGGAAGACATCTCAACCACAGATGACGGCGAGCGATCCGCGCCTATTTTCTTGCTTCCGGTTAGGACCTGTAATAGCATCCGCTCGAGTTTGGAAAGTCGACTTCTGGCTGAGTTCAGGAACATTCCCAGTCTTAGGGTTTGAAAGGCGTCCTCCTTTCCAGGTCCAGAACATGACGTCGTGATGCCCGATAAGCTTGTCTTCCCGATATCCGAGAGTCTCTAGGCGTTACCCTGATCGACTTGTCCAAATCGTTTTTAATGGTTCCTCGACAGCTTTTTTGTGAATTGGCTCTTCCCCAAAACCTTTTCCGGAAAGGAACAGTAAAATGAGACGAATTACTTCCCCGGTGCTGTACGCACTCTGGATCACTGCTCTCCTGCTCGGCACAGCCCAGTCAGATCCGAGCCTGGCCCAAAGCCCAACTCCTACTCCGCTAAACGCGTCACCCCCTTCTCAGTGGCTAGTCATCACTCAAGTTAGTGTGAAGCCGGAAATGATGGCCGAGTTTCAAAACTTCATGAAAAGCACTACCAACCCCGCATTGAAAAAAGGTGGTGTCAAGTGGCGCGAGGTGTGGCAAAGCACGAACTATGCGGGCGACGCCTTTGAGTTTGTGATTGTGGCGCAGTTCGACAAATTCGCCGACTTCGATGTCCCTAGTCCGCTCGAGAAGGCACTCGGCGCCCAGGGCTTCGCCGAGTGGTCGGCAAAAGCTGGCAGCCTGGTCAAAGGTGTCCACCGCTACATCGTTCGCACCCGACCTGATCTAAGTGTGATGAGCAGGAAAGCATATGCGCCAAAGCTTGCTGTGGTTTCCTCTGTGCACGTGGGCGTCGGCCGGAATCAGGAATTTGAAAACTTTACAAAGAATGATCTGGTGCCGGTGATGGCCAAGGCAGGTGCTACTTACCTGGTGTCGCAGACCATCTTTGGCGGCGACGCGAATGAATATGTCACGCTCACAATGCGCGACAGTTTTGCAGAGATCGACAAGGGACCGGTGCCGGTCCAAGTGCTGGGACCGGAAGGAGCACAAAAGCTTTTTGAAAAGTTACCGGCAGGTACGGTCACTCACCTCGAGCGATCAATTGTGCGGCTTGTGCCCGAGTTGAGCATTATTCCGGCAGAGATGCCGAAATAGGTCCGCAGATTACGCAGATTACCAGCAACATAGGCAGCGGACAGCAGGAGAGAGGACCGGGAGAGGCCCGCGATGCGGGGATGCGAAGATCAGCACCGGCACCGCAACCGTGAGGCCACCATCTCCCCATCTCAGCGTCTGCACCTCTCCCAGTCAACGCTGTCTCCGCGTCTCTCCATCTCCGTGTCCCCGCGTCTCCAGTCGCTTCACCGTCCTCCGGCGGGGAGTTTCTCGTTGAGGTAGCGGGTCAACAAACTGTAGAGATGCCGCTGCGTTCCCGGGCCTTCGGAGATGCCGTGCGATCGGTTGGGATAGGGCATTACGGAAAATTGTTTATTGGCCGCTATTAATTTATCGAGCAGCGCTTCCGTGCCTTGATAGTGAACGTTGTCGTCTCCCGTGCCGTGCACGACCAGCAAGTGCCCCTGCAACTGCCCGGCAAACGTAATCGGTGAACTCTGGCTCCACTCCTCCGGGTGATCCTGAGGCAGACCCCCGTAACGCTCCTGGTAGATTGTGTCGTAGTAGCGAAGGTCGGGCACCGGTGCTACAGACATGCCCACATTATAAACGTCCGGAAAACGGAACATCGCATTCAGAGTCGATGAACCGCCGCCGCTCCAGCCCCAGATTGCGATGCGCGTCGGATCCACGTACGGCCACTTCTTGATTGCTCTGACGGCGTTAGCGTGGTCCGTTGAATTAACGATGCCGACCTTCCGGTAGATTGACTTGCGCCAGGCACGACCACGCGGCGCGGGAGTGCCGCGACTGTCGACGCTCATCACGACATAACCCTGCTGCGCCAGCATTGTGTGCCAAAGCTGGTTGCGTCCGCCCCAGACATCGAGGACTGTTTGTCCCCAGGGTTCGCCGTAAACATAGAAGAGCACTGGATAGCGCTTCTGAGGATTGAAATTCGGAGGCTTGATCACCCAGCCATCAATCTCGAAGCGGTCGCTTCCCTCACCTATCATCACCCGGAAGAACTCCTGCGGGCCACGTTTCAATTTCTCGAGCCGCTCCTTCAACGCAGCGTTATCGATTAACGTGCGCACGACTGCGTGATCCGGCAGGCGCACAATTTCTGATCTGGGCACCCCGTTGAAGTTTGAGAAAAAGTGAATCGCCAGATCGCCGCGGGGCGAGATGTTGTAGGCATGCGTGCCGGGCTCGGAGGTTAACCTTTCAGCTTTGCCTTCCCCCCTAAGCCGGGCACGATAGAGATAGCGCTGACCGGAGTTATCCGGCGAAGCGCGAAAATAAAGCCAACCACTTGCTGTATCCACTTTTTCCACACCCATCACATCGTATTCGCCAGGCGTGATGTTCTTTATGTCGCGGCCGTCGCGCGAAACAGAGTAGATGTGTCGCCAGCCGTCACGTTCGCTGGTCCAGAGAAAACGCTTGCCCAGGTTAATCCATTCGACATCACCGCGCGCCAGTCCCGTCTTGTCCCAATCGAGGTCGCCCCAGGCAACATCGATCCAAGCCTCATCCTTTTCGGTAAGTATCGGACGAACCTTACCACTACGTATGTCGCCGAGCATGACGATGTTAGTGTTCTGCAACCGGTTGAGTTGTTGAATTACGACTTCATCTGACCTGGCGGCCCACTCCATGCGCGGCAGATAGTTGTGGCGCGGGTCGCCGGCAATATCAAACCAACGCGTGGCGCCGCCCTCAGCCCGCACCACACCCACGCGCGCGGCGGAATTGGTCTCCCCGGCCTTGGGATAAGGAAACGACGTGATTATCGGATAGAGACCCGCTGTGTTGTTGATGAGCTGAAACTCTTTTACGCCTTCGGTGTTAAGTTGCCAGTAGGCGATGTTCTTTCCATCAGGACTCCAACGGAACCCATCGCGGCAGAAGAGCTCTTCTTCGTAAACCCAGTCGAAGGTGCCGTTGACGATGTAGCGCGAGCCGTCCCCTGTAATTTGTTTAATACCCCCGCCGGCAGCGGCTGCGAGATGTTCGACGTAGAGGTTGTTTTCGCGCACATAAGCGACGCGCGTGGCGTCTGGGGAGAACTTGGCGAACATGAGTGTGGAAGGCTTGGCTGACGCGCCGCCGAGTTTGTGCAAGCTATTATCTTTAAGATCGACGACCCAGTAGTCCCCGCGTGTGTTGCTCCGCCAGACGCGCTCTGACTTGGTAAACACGAGGAGTTTCTGGCCGTCGTCACTCAGGGCAAAATTCTCAACCTGCAAAGGCTCAACGGCAGATCGAGGCGTGAGCTTTTCCGCAGACAATTTGGTCGTGCGGTCGCCTCCTAGCGCGTCATAACCCACGATATCAAAGAACCCTTTCCTGGTGGGCGAGGGCTCCAGGGCCAGATAGCCGGTGCCATCGTGTTGCCACTGTACCGGACCGAGCGAACGAGTTCGATAGGTAAAGATGGAATCGACACTCAGCCGTGTTGGGTCGGCGGAGGGCTGCGGTTGTTGCGCGAAGAACTGCCCCGGAGCAAGTAATAGAAGGGCGGCGAAAAAAAGAACGTGTCGAATGCGGGGTGCCAACTCACGGTTGGCACGAGCTGGTTGATTTAGATTCATTGTTTTGCAGACTTAGCGTTAAAGATTTGCGGGAGCGGGAAAATGATACACGACGCCACGGTGGATTTCGAATCGCGGATTCCGGAAATGGAGAGAACCGAGCACCGGTAGCGGCCGGGAAGGGGTGCGGCTTCGCTCAACTTGGTGGCTCAGATTAGGTAGTCAGTTTCGTTTAGGCTAACTTGGCTTGGACCAGGCAATCAGTCCGCTTGGCGAACGATTGTAAGTAGCCCAGCAGTTCCCTGCTGGGATGAGAAGGCAACGAGATTTCGTCGCGTATTCCTCTCTCTTCTCAGCGATAAATCGCTGGGCCACGTCGGTCGTCCGATACCGCGAACTGGTTAGGAGTAAACAGTCCCGGTCGGTGCTAGAATGCGCCTGCGCAAACATGTCCCAGGAGGCATGCTCTGTGGTCCTTTCCCCCGGCTGCTACCTCGACCGTTACGAAATCCTTTCCCTGCTCGGTACCGGCGGGATGGGGGAGGTCTATCTTGCCAGAGACACCAAACTCGACCGCACCTTAGCGTTAAAGATCCTGCCGGCTGAATTCGCCACCGACGGAGAGCGGATGCGCCGCTTTGTTCAAGAGGCTCGTGCCGCCGCCGCGCTCAACCACCCGCACATCGCGCACATCTACGAAATCGGAGAAGCGAACGGCACGCACTTCATCGCGATGGAATACGTTAACGGTGAGACGCTGCGCGAAAAGATTCATCGCGATCATGCTCCGCTGCCGAAACTCCTGACATACCTCACGCAAGTGGCGGAAGGTTTGACCAAAGCGCACGCGGCGGGCGTCGTGCACCGTGACCTCAAGCCCGACAACATCATGGTCACGCGCGACGGGTACGCGAAAATCCTCGACTTCGGACTGGCGAAGCTCGTCGAAAGACCGGAGCGGAAGACGGACGCGGCTTCGAGTGAAGTTGTAACTCAGCTTCTGCCGCAACATTCGCTCCAAGGCATGGTGATGGGCACACTCGGCTACATGTCGCCTGAGCAGGCACAAGGGAAGATAAAAGAGATAGATCATCGCTCTGACATCTTCTCTTTCGGCTGCATTCTTTATGAAGCGGCGACGGGGCAGAGAGCCTTCGATGGTAAGGATGCACTAGATTCCCTGCACAAAATTGTCTACGCTCCGACGCCGCAGATTAGAGACGTAAAAGCCACAGCGCCAAACGAATTGCAAAGGATAGTCCGCCGATGTCTGGCGAAGGACGCGGAGAAGCGATATCAGGCGATGAAGGATGTGGCGATTGAACTGGAAGAACTTCAGCAAGAGTTGAAGGGTATTGCTGAATCAGAGTACTCCGTCGAACCGGCACTGAGCACCGGGCTAGACCTGAGTAAAAGCGGGAGGGCAGATACAGTAAGCAATCCTCAGCCCATAACCGGGGCAGTTCAGGTTGGAACATCTCGTTCGACATCAAGCGCGGAGTACATCGTCGGCGAGATCAAACGTTACAAGAAGGGTGCGATATTGCTTGTCGTTATGTTTGTCTTAGGTTTAGCAGGCTTCGCCTTCCTGCTGTCGCAAATTCTTGGAGATCGTACTGCTCAGGGTGAACCTACAGCCCAGCCGCCTCGTGCGCCATCTAGGGAGATGAAGATCGCACGGCTGACAACGAACGGTAAGGCGCAAACGGCGACCATCTCACCCGATGGCAAGTTTCTCGCTTACGTGGAGAACGTCGGCGAGCAGCAGAGCCTCTGGACTAAGCAGATCGCGACGAACAGCAATGTGCAGATCGTCGAGCCCGCCGTAAGGAGTTACTTTGGCCTGACCTTCACTCCCGACGGCAATTACGTCTACTACGCTGCCAAAGACCGGAGCGCCCCGGTCCTTTCGATTTATCGTGTGCCGACGCTGGGCGGCACGGCCGACATGATACTCAATCAGGGTGGCGAGACGATCACGTTCTCTCCAGACGGCCGGCAGTTCGCCTTTGTGCGGTATGACGGCAACACGACCGAGTCGGCGTTAATGATCGCCAACGCTGACGACACTGGCGAACGTAAGCTCGCCAGCCGTCTCGGCCACGAATGGTTCACACCGTATGGACCCGCTTGGTCTCCTGATGGAGCGCTAATCGCTTGCGGGATCGGGGATGACCGTAAGGATCGACAGATGACGATGGCAGCTGTCAATGTTTCAGACGGCACGCTCAAAGAATTGACCCCGCAGCGTTGGGACAATATCGCGCGCGCGACATGGTTGACCGATGGCCGGGGGGTTGTCTTCTGCGGGCGAGATAGCAAGACGGACGCCGCGCAGCAGATTTGGCAAATCTCTTACCCGGGCGGCGAAGCACGCGGGATCACGCACGACTTGAATTCCTACTCGGACGTCTCTATCACGGCGGACTCCAATACCCTTGTCGCTGCTCAGCGCGATTTGACCACCGGCGTCTGGGTCTCGCCGAATGCTGATGTCAACCGCGCCCGGCAGCTCACTAGTGGTCATAGCGACGGGGCAGGCGGAGTCGCATGGACGCCCGACGGTCGGATCGTTTACACCTCAACCGCAAGCGGGAATACGGAAATCTGGATCATGAATCAAGATGGCACCGAGCAGCAACAACTGACTAACGATTCATACTTGAAGACAGCGTTAGCAGTGTCGCCCGATGGACGTTACGTCATTTTCGTCTCAGAGCGCGCCGGGGTGCATCTCTGGCGCATAAATCTAAACGGCAGCAATGCGACGCAACTGACTCATGGCAACTATGACTCTAACCCATGCGTCACGCCTGACGGTCAGTGGGTAGTTTATTCGTCTTACAGCTCGGGCAAACTGGCACTCTGGAAAGTTGCTGTCAACGGTGGCGTGCCGGTCCAGTTGACAGACGTGGCATCAACTAAACCGGGCATCTCGCCAGACGGCAAACTGATTGTTTGCTTTTTCTACGACACTCAGGCAAAAAACGCTATGCGCGTAATGGTCCTGCCCTTTGATGGCGGTGCGGCACTCAGAACGTTCGACCTGCCGCAAACAGTTTATGAGGACTCAGCGCCACGCTGGATGCCGGATGGGCGCACATTAACCTACATAGATCAGCGCGGCGGAAGCCTTAATCTCTGGTCGCAACCCTTCGACGGAGGTTCGCCCAAACAGTTGACCGACTTCAAGCAGGGCGGCATTTTTCTCCGCGAGTGGTCGGGCAATGGTAAGCAGGTCGCCATCGTGCGCGGCGCGTCAACGAACAACGCGGTGCTGATCAGTAACTTCCGTTAAAGCGCGACTTGTCCTTGTCAAGGTGCATGACTGGTCCGTCATCTCAGAACCTATTCATCGAGTTTAGGGCTATGGCTTGTTGTTAGTGCGTGAAACGAACAGTTAGCCGCTAGGGCGTGAGATCGAGCGCCTCGACAATGCGGGTGAATGGTATCTTGGCCGTCTCATTCACTTCCCGAACATGATCAGCATTGTCGGCTTCGAACAAGCACATGCAGTGGGCCTCACCGACGAACATGAAAACTTTGTTAGTGATATTTCGAGGTGTTTGGGGATCGTCCCAACCTATTGCCACGAGGCTTTTAGAAGTGCCTTCGTGTCCGCGCTTTCAGGAATGCCTTCCATGATCAACACTCGAGAGCCCTGCAGCTCTACCACCACGCGCCCTTCATTCGTTTGCCATGCATGACGTCCCCTAGTTAGACTTTGAACGCTCTGGCCATTCATAGGTTTCATCTCCTCGTCCGAGGTTATCTCGGTAGCTTTCGCATTTGGATAGCGTCGCCAGGTGCGTTTCGCGTAGGCGTCGAAAAACTCCTGCGCATCGTTTTGTGTATCCCATGCGGTTTGTTGAATAATAAACACGTCACCGGGCTTCGGGCCTTCATATAGCGCATAACGGTCGCCGGCCCAACCCGCCGCCGCGCGACGCGATTCATCTGAGGCATTCAAAAATTGATCTAGAATCAGAAATAGGCTCCATTCACCATTCACGTCGTAGTCAACTCTTTTCCACCCGGTGCCTAATAAAGTGCGCAGTTCAGGCAGCGTGATTTTTACGGGCCGCTCATAGTCAAAATATTTTTCCGGATGGAGAATCTGTTCACTGGACAAAGGCAACTTTGCGTAAGCTTGCGAAACTGAAGCCCAGCCACCCCGCTTGTAAACTCGGGTCGCCCATTCGGATCCCTGCTCATAGGGAAATACGAGGGATTCGCGGATCGCTCGCGGCGCTTGTTTGAACTGGTCGGAAGCCAGGTTACTGCCGCCGAGGGAACGAATGAACGCCAGAGCCACGAGCGGATTCTTCGCCATGTAGAGCGTCATTGCGAGGGTAGCATCGCCTTCGATTAACGCGTGGGCAGCTAGTTCGGAGTCGGAATCGCCCTTAGGCCATTTTCCGAAACGTCGCAGGTTGAAATGCTGATCTTGTAAGGCGTGTGTCAACTCATGAGCCATCACGGGCTTTTGTCCTTCAAGCTCGATCCAGTCGGCAAGATAGAACTGCTGGACTTTTGGATCGTAGTAAGCGGCTACTTGTTCGGTCAGCAGCTTGACGACGAAGGAACGGTACTGAAACTCCGGAGGCGCCAGTCCGAGCTTTTTCAGGGCCAGTTCAGTCGCATGCATCTCGGCGGGGGTTGTTTGTTCGTCAAGGTTGCGAACGATCATGCGCTCGATTTCAGGTCGAGACTGCGCTCCGCTTTTTACCGGTCGAAGAATCGCCAGTTCCCGGATCTCGCTGGTTTCATTCAGGATCGTGACCGTGATGGCCACAATGGCCGCGTTGCGCGGGGCAGTGGGA
>JACCSP010000006.1 GCA_013812905.1 Pyrinomonadaceae bacterium | reverse complement strand
TGGAGCCACAGCGGGTCGGCTTGGGGCCTTCCTGATGCCGCTTGTCTACCAGTGTGATGTCATCATCTGTGCAATGTTCCTGACTGGTCAGGCTTCGAATGTCCTGATTGCGAAGTTTGCGCAAGAGATGACCGGAATTGAATTGACCTATTCGCAGTGGGCACTCGGAGCGGTTGTGCCCGGCGTATTGTCCTTAATCGCTGTTCCGCTGCTTCTGTACCGAATCTTCCCCCCCGAGGTTAAGCATACTCCGGCTGCCGCAAAACTCGCGGACCTAGAACTGAAGCGGATGGGAAGGATGGCCTGGGGCGAGACAATGATGCTCATCGTTTTTGCCCTGGTAGCCGGCTTATGGATGACAACTGTTTTTCACGGAATAAATTATGCAGTTGTGGCTCTGGTCGGCATTTGCGTTCTTTTGCTGAGTGGGGTTTTGAGTTGGGAAGATGTAATTAGCGAGCGTGGCGCGTGGGACGTTTTCATCTGGTACGGCGGCCTGGTGCGCATGGCTGAGGCGCTGGGAGAAACTGGGATTACCAAGCGATTTGCAGAAACAGCAGCCGGGTTTACATCCGGCTGGAAATGGTGGACGGCGCTTGCACTATTATTGCTCGTCTACTTTTACGCCCATTATGGATTTGCAAGCATTACCGCCCACGCGACAGCCATGTATATTCCTTTTTTGACCGTGATTCTGGCAACTGGAGCGCCGCCTTATCTGGCAGTGCTCTCCCTCGCCTACTTTTCCAATCTTGATGCGTCACTAACGCACTATGGCACAACCCCGGCGCCAATATACTTTGGGGCGGGTTATGTTACGCAACGAAGATGGTGGTTGCTGGGATTGCTGGCTTCGCTGGTCAATATCCCTATTTGGGTAATCTTCGGTTTCTCCTGGTGGAAGGTGTTAAGACTCTGGTAGCAAAGGCCCCCGAAAACTCGAGCAAGGTCGACAATAGACAAGTTAGTGATTTGGAAGCCGAAATCGTGGCTCGCCTTTCCGCGCTCGCCGATCAGAAGACTGCCTCGATTAGAGGGGTTCGAAGGGAGTTTTCCCAGCGGCTTTCAAAAGCGCCATCTGAACTTGTACTCCGTTTAGCATTGAAACTAAGGCGGCGGCGAGCAGTGATCTTCCGATTTGTTGCCTATGAACTGGTTCGGCACCACAAGTCAGCCTTTAGCAGCTTGAACGCCAGATCATTAGAGGAATTGGGTCAAGGACTCGATAGCTGGGTGGCCGTTGATACATTTGCCTGTTACCTGGCGGGGCCTGCATGGCGCGAGCGACAGGTCCCCGAGGCTTCGATCAGGCGCTGGGCGCGTTCCAAGGATCGATGGTGGCGTCGAGCTGCTCTGGTTAGCACCGTGGCATTGAACTCGAAGGCCCGAGGTGGCAGGGGCGACCAACCTAGCACAGTTCATATTTGTGCGATGCTTGTTAGGGATCGCGATGACATGGTGGTGAAGGCTCTTTCGTGGGCGCTTCGGGAACTGGCTAAGCGCGATCCTAAATCAGTGCGCGGGTTTCTGGCTGAGCATGAGCACGAACTGGCGCCGCGGGTGCTTCGCGAGGTAAATAACAAACTCGTTTCAGGCTTGAAAAATCCTCACCGCACGCGGCGCTAGCTTTTCATTTCCGCTGTCTGAGATCCGGAAAGCCCTGGGCGACCAAAAGGAAAATATGGCCGGTTATTCAGGCACACCGCTCATCAAGAAGCTGGGGATCAAGAAAGGCTTCCGTGTCGCGTTAGTAAACCCACCAAAGTGGTTTCAGAAAGAGTTAGGCTCCTTACCCGATAAAGCGAAGTTTGCGCCTTGTGTGACAAACTCTCTCGATCTGATTTTGCTGTTTGTGAATTCCGAAGCGGAGTTGCGGAGAAATTTTGTATTCTTGGCGGCGAATCTCGTAGCAAACGGAATGCTTTGGGTAGCCTGGCCGAAGAAGAGTTCAGGCGTCGCCACGGACCTGACCTTCACTAATGTGCAGCGGATCGGTTTGGATGCTGGCTTGGTTGACGTCAAAATCTGCGCGGTGAATGATGTTTGGTCAGGGCTCAAATTTGTTTACCGGTTGAAAGACCGAGCCCGGCGATAATCACCAAAGAACGAGTCACTTCCACAAATTTCCACAGATTCTGTGGAAAACGTTGTGCAGATCCAATTGTCACTAGTCGGAAGGTTGTTCCCGGTGAAGACTTATAGCACTTTGCACACAAGTGCGGCGTAGTGGCAAGTATCGATCTCAAGGAATATTTAGCTGCCCGCTGCTCAACAAATAATTGTCGGGAAAATGTAGTTCATAAACTGAAATAGTTACGCCGCAAAAACTTCTTCCGATCAAATGTTCTATATCGATCTGGTTCGCCTCACTGCCCAGACAGTCTCAAGAAATCAACATTCTACTAATAGTGGGACCACGCCGAGGCGAACGGAACGTGTTGCGTCAAACGGACGGCGAACGCTTTGTAGGCAAAGTCAAGAAATACAGTTTTGTTCGGAATTCATAAGGTGGCATAGACAAAGTTTTTCGAAACCGATCGATTGCAGTATCAAGATCACCAGGTGCGTGATCATCTATCCTCACGCAAGAGAGTTGTTTGCATTCACGATCGGCGAGCTACGAGGTGTAAATCAGATCGAATTTACATTCGTGCGTCGTGGACCACGCCAGCACGAAAAACTAGTTGCAAAAATTTCATCGATGACTATAATGCGACTCCCTCGCTGGAAGGGAGTGATTGCCAGGAATACAAAGTTGAAGTCGGCACTTGGTTTTGGATGTGTTGGTGGGTTACTAGCTCTTATAAATATCTCTCGCACCGTCCCCGAAATAAACCTGCTAATAAACACTGACTCCAAGGTTAGGGATGCGCAATTTCAGTGAAATGAAGATGTGCTGGCAATCTTAGGTGAATCGACCTGGCCTCCGGGTTTCCTTCGCCAACCAATAACTTCACCACGATCCGCAAAGACTGAGCTGGACTCTCCCAGTCCACCGGCTGGTGGTGACGTGTTTCCTTCAGCGAAACTCGCAAGCGAGGCCCCAGTTTATAGGTGGAGCGCTGAAATGAAAGCAGAATCAGACCTCAGTCTTGAGACGAAAGACTGCCCCCTTTGTAATCAAGCGTTATCGTTGTCTGAGTTTGGCATTTGCCGAGCACGCAAGGACGGGCGAAACCTTTACTGCAAGAGCTGCATACGTAAGAAAGTAACAGATAGCCGGCAAGCCTTACGGGAATACAAATCTGCGCGCAAGCGTTGTATGAATCTGCAAACTTTGGAATCCAACGACATGTCACTGGCAGACGGGGAGTCGCAATCTGCCGCTCAACATGTAACCCGAGTAGTCAGCAAGTTGTCACCCATCGAGCGTGTGCGCGAAGCGATTAAGAGAAATGCTCGAACTCAAAAAGAGATCGCCCAGGAGACTAAGCTTGGAAAAGATGAAATAGGTGACGCGCTGGCGAATCTCCTCTTGTGGACTCATGAAATTCGCACCGAAGTTATCGGCAATACGCGAATGTACTTCATAAACGACTCCGCGGAGGTGGGTTTTTTGCAACCCGAGGGCGGACCGAGGATTCCGAGGCGGAAGCCAGACGTGCCAAGTTCATTCAGTGCCTTGCGAGGATTAATGCCGGGCAAGAAACCTGAAGGCGAGCCGCAGAAAATTGGCGGTTGGGTGGCAGCCTAACCCGCGGCAGCCTAGCCCTAGGGATCCCAGTTGTGTTTAGTGCTCGAAAGCGTCGAGAACCTCGCGAGCGTGCTCCTCCGGTTTCACCTGCTCGAAAATCTTTTTTATCTTGCCTTTCTCATCGATTAGAAAAGTGGTTCGTTTGACGCCCATGTAGGCTCGGCCCATAAACTTCTTCTCGCCGTAAGTACCGTAAGCGTCTGCAATGGCGTGATCTGTGTCAGCTAGTAGCCTGAAGGGCAACTTGTACTTGGCAGTAAACTTCTTGTGAGACGCTTCTTTATCAGGAGATATGCCCAGAATCTCGATGCCGCGCTTCTTAAAGATGGAAAATGAATCCTTGAAGGAACAAGCTTCTTTTGTGCAGCCGGGAGTGTCATCCTTCGGATAAAAATATAACACCACTTTTTGGCCGCGAAGCTCCTTGAGACTTACCGTCTGTCCCTCAGCGTCGGTTGTGGTAAACAGAGGAGCTCTGTTTCCTTCTTTAGGCATGAATCCTTATCCGTTTCGGTTGGATTAATGAATTAAGTCAAACATTCTAGGCTGGAGTTTGTGAGCAGGCAAGAGTGCCCCAGGTACAAAAATGAAGAAAACCGCCAAGAGCCATCACTGGATGGTGAAGCAGGAACCGGAAACCTACTCCTGGGAGAATTTCGTCGACGACGGAAAGACTGACTGGACAGGGGTAAGAAACTACCAGGCTCGTAATAATCTGCGGGAAATGCAAGCCGGAGATTCGGTGCTGTTCTACCACTCAGGTAAAGACAAAGCCGTGGTAGGCATCGCTGAGGTTATAAGGGGGGCGTACCCGGATCCGACCGCAGACGATCCTCGATGGGTTGCCATTGATTTGAAGCCGGTCAGGGCCTTTCCCAAGCCGGTGCCACTCCCCTCCATTCGATATGACAAACGTCTGAGTGGGCTTCCTTTGATCAGACAGTCGCAACTTTCGGTGATGCCGCTAACCAAGGACGAGTTCGACGTTCTGGTTGCCATGGGCACCGGCAAGGGTCGATCGAGATAAATGAGGAGTGAAGAAATGTTCAAGCAGATTGATTACGCGATGGTTATTGTCTCCGACATGACGCGTTCAATTGAATTTTATCGCGACATACTCGGGATTCCACTAAAGTTTGAGTCACCAGAATGGACCGAGTTTCTCACTGGAACCACCACCCTGGCTTTACACGGAGGTGGCATTCCCCGAACCGCCTATAGCGCCGCTGACAAGGAGGCTGGAACGTGCTCAATTGGTTTCAATGTCGATGACGTCGACAAGACCTACGAAGCGTTAAAGGCCAGGGGAATTAACTTTGTGATGCCGCCGACTCAGAGGGAAGGTGAGGGAATAAAGCTCGCCGTTTGCATTGATCCCGACGGCCTACCCGTTTCCTTTGCCCAGTTGATTTCCTGACAGCAGGTTTGGCCGTAGATCCCAGCACTCAGCCCCTACAGGAGCCACTCACGCACAGAACCATTTGCGGTAGCCAATGGATCGCAGCACTCAGCCTATGTTGAGTCTACGCAGTTGAGTGCTGCTACTAGGGGTGAGTGG
>JACCSP010000200.1 GCA_013812905.1 Pyrinomonadaceae bacterium | reverse complement strand
GCTCTGCCTTGGGCTGGGTCTGAAAACTCCGGCTCCAAACCGATCGATATCAAAACGGCCCGCCCCGGTGGCGATCATTTCGATCGCGCAACACGCCAATCCGAATGTCATAGGCCAAAGCGCCGATTTGCGGGCCCAGTTGACCACCGGAGCACCAAAATCAAGCGCTTTCGCGGCCACATTACGGCGCAGCGAGTTCATGATCGAATCGACTGTTGTGAGAACGAATCCTTCTTGATGTTCAGCCATAAGTTCGTAAATCGTTGATAGTAAATCGTAAATAGTAAGAAGGAATCTTCAATGGCCGACGCAACGGCGGACGGACGACCATTTTACGATTCGCGATTTACTGTTTACGTCTTCTAAGCCCATTCCAGCGCACCTTTGCGCCAGGCGTAGTAATAGCCCTCTACAAGGATCCCTATAAAAACAAACATTTCGATCAGAGCGAATTTGGTAAACGAGAAGTCGTCACCCATGAAAATAATTGCCCAGGGCAGCAGGAAGATCGTTTCCACATCAAAGATCAAAAACAGCATCGCTACGATGTAGTAGCGCACCGTGAAACGGTCGTGCGCTTCCGTCTTGGGATCAATGCCACACTCATACGGGCGCATCTTGTCTTTGCCATAGTTGATTGGCCGCAGAAAGCGACCGAGAACGATAGGCAGCACCGGAAAGACGATTGCAACCAGAAAAAAGATCATCACGGGCCAGTAAGCCGTAATGGGGCTGCCAATAGTTTGAGTGCCGGTTGCTTGAAGAAGCATGCTCTGACGGATCCTTAAACTGTTTCCGCTCCCAAGGATATTAAGTGGCACGCAAGAACAATGTCAACGGAGAGTTTTAGTGCTTTCCGCCTTGTCCGCGTCTAACCCTGGTTTGGAAACGTGGCTGGTGTCGCCTGCGAGTAAGGAAACGGCGTGAGGGAGCACTGGTCTAATCACCGCAAAACTTTCGCTCACCGCTTTTGGTGAGCCGGGCAGGTTGATGATCAATGTACCGGAGCAGATCCCGCAAACACCCCGCGAGATCATAGCCATCGGAGTATTCTTCAAAGTCTCCATGCGCATCGCTTCCGAAAGACCCGGAGCTTCGCGCTCAATTACGCGGAGGGTTGCTTCCGGAGTGTTATCGCGCGGTCCCAGACCCGTGCCGCCAGTGGTGATAACTAGGTTAACGTCGGGGCGCACGGCAAACTCTCGCAATTTGTCGGCTAGCAGGGCCAGTTCGTCAGACACGACCTCGTGCGCCACAACGTCGGCTCCCGCTTCCCGAAGCAACTCTACGAGTGCGGTGCCCGAAACGTCTTCCTGTTCACCACGGGCCGACCGATCGCTCACCGTAATTGCCACCGCTCTAAGGCCAGTATCCATGATTCCTCGAGTTCGGCATCGCCCAAAGGCCTGCTTAACTATGTGGTGGACGCCCAATCCCCGCTAACTTGCAGGTCCTTTTAAGTTTTCAGATCGCCTCTCCCGCCGGCTCCGTTCTGATTCTAGCGACCAGTGATCTCTGCGGCCAGCTTCTCGGCACCATACATCCTTCGCAAAGCTTCAATGATGGCGGCGCTGTGGACCGCCAGGGCGCGACCGCTCTCAGCCTCATCTACATACCAGTAACGGTTGGGCAGCTTCTGAATGTTGCTGTCAAAGTTGAGACCCACCACTTCGGCGTTTCGATTAATGACTGGGCTGCCTGAATTGCCGCCGATTGTGTCCGCGGTGTAAACGAAGTTCATCGGAGTCCCGAGGTCCAATTTCGACTTCCCGTCCTTCCATCGCTGCGGCAAATCAAACGGAGGTTTCTCATCAAAGCTGGCGGCCCGTTCATAAATGCCGTTGAAAGTCGTCTTGTATGGCACCAGCGTGGTGTCTTCCTCATAGCCCAGTACTCTGCCGTAACTTATGCGGAGACTGGAAGTAGCATCCGGATAAACGTTCCTGCCAAGTACGGCGAAGCGTGCTGCCGCAATCTTCTGCCCGGCAGCAGTTTCCACACTCTGAATCTTCTCCTCATTCCAAGCGCGCAGCTCGCGAATGATGGGCTCCAGCCGGCGGGCCAGCGTAATCATCGGATCATCGCTTTTCTTAATTGCCTCCAACCCGCCTTCATAAAGTGCTTTCCGAGCTGGCACATCACTGAGCTTTGTCCCCGCGACGACGCTCTTGGCAAGTGCGGCGGGGGTTGAGCTCTGCAAGGCTGCACGAACAAAAGGATCGTCAGCTCCCAGCGTTTGCTGTGCTTCTGCCAACCAGGACGCAAGGATTGCCTCCTCCATATCTACATAGACTGGAGCTGGTGAGAAAAGGTTGAACTTCAGCGATTCCAACTTTGCGTCCCGAAACTCTTCATAGCGCGCTTCGTTTGGTTTTCCGACTTCTTCAGAATATCGAACGAGCGTCGAGGCAATCTGGCCCAGACGTGAATGAGCAATGGTCGAAAAAGCGGTTCGCTTGGCGTAGCTAGGCAGCTCCCTGTAAGCATTGGCAATCTCCTCCCAGGCGCTGCCGTAATTCTGCTGATACTCCAGTCGGCTCGCCACCACAGCTCGCAACTCTTTTTCGTCCTGCTCTTTCTTGGCCATCATGCGCTGGTTGTTCAAGCCATCTTGCTGGCCCACCAGTCGCTTGATGGAGTTCGAAAGACTGCGAACAGTGTTCAAAGCCCGTCGGGCAGGTTCTGAGCCGGTGGCGCCGTAGCGCAGGAGAGCGTCGCGGCGCGAATTCCACACCTTCATCTGGAGGGGATTGCCCACGTCGCGGTGATATTGAACCTGCGCCAACGTAAGTAGCCGGTTAGTAGAACCAGGGTTGCCGATAGCCAACACGAATTCACCGTCTGCAGGACCCTGCGCTGACCATTTAAGATAATTCTGAGGCTTTAATGGCTGCCCATTCTCATAGACGCGAAAAAAAGTGACGTCGAGGCAATAACGAGGATAAGTGAAGTTGTCGTAGTCGCCGCCGAAGAACGCTATCTGTTCCTCAGGAGCAAAGACCAGTCGAATATCAGTATACTTCTTGTAACGATAGAGCCAGTATTCTCCGCCCCGGTAAAGCGCTACAACTTCGCTACGCAATCCGGTCCTGTCGGTAGACTCTTTCTCGGTCTTCGCAATCTCCGCGTTGCGAGCCTCATTAGCTTTCTTGCCGGATACCCCTGCTTTTGTGGCCCCTTGTACGCGGCTTGTCACATCCTCGTAAGAGACCAACACAGTGATTTCCAAATCGGGACACTTCAGTTCCTCGGATGGCGTTGAAGCATAAAACCCATGCTGCCGGTAATTGCGCTCCCTAGTCGAAAGCTTTTGCAACTGGCCGCTGGCAACATGCTGATTGGTCATCAGCAGGCCGTTAGGCGATACGAAAGCGCCTGAGGAACCTTCAATTCGGACAGACGCTAACCTTAGGTGCTCCAGCCAGGCATCGGATGGTTCGAAGTTGTAGCGCTTCTTCCATTGCTTCCGCGGCGGATTATCAAAGGTCCACATACCCTCGTCCGCAAACAACGGTATCGGCGACACTGCCATCACCAGCACAAACGCAAATACCGAAATTCTCTTCATTGATCTCTCCCTCGATCCGTTAGCGGAGAACTTGAACTACCTTCGACGTTCCCATCCTGACTTGCGTTAAATCACCGCTCAATACATCTAAGCTCGCACGTTTGAGCTTCAACCTGCAGTGGGGCAAAGACCGCATGTAAATCCTATCTATCTCTCCCGATTCTCAACGCGCTACGTGACTACCAACCGCGTGCAACTCCTGTAGGGAGCGAACTGTTACTGGCCGATCGCCACCAAATGCTCCTAACGCTTCAACAATTGCCTGGGCGCCCGTCATCGTTGTCACGCATGGCACGTTGTACTGCAGCGCTGCCCGCCGAATCGCCTGCTCGTCAAAGTGGGAGGCGCGTCCTAACGGCGTGTTGATAACTAATGCCACATCTCCTCGTTTGATGTGATCTACGATGTTGGGGCGACCCTCGTTAACTTTAAAGACCGCTTCGACTGGCAGCCCGATTTCCTTTAAGCGAGCTGCCGTACCCACCGTGGCCATGATTTCAAAACCCAGACGAGCCAGCTTGCGGGCAATAATAACCGAGTGTCCCTTATCGGTGTCGTTGACGCTTATAAATGCGGTTCCCTTGCGCGGCAGGCCCAATCCGGCACCCATCATGGCCTTACCGTAAGCCTCTCCGAACGTCTCACCGATACCCAACACTTCACCGGTCGAGTGCATCTCCGGTCCCAAGATGGGATCTACGCCGGCAAACTTTGCGAACGGGAAAACCGGTGACTTGATGAAGAATCGACTGACAGTAAGCTCAGGGGGCAAAGCAAAGTCAGCCAGAGGTTTGCCGGCCATAACTAGCGCGGCAATCCGAGCGATCTGAACTCCTGTGGCTTTGGAAACAAAGGGAACGGTGCGCGAGGCGCGAGGATTTACTTCCAGCACATACACCCGGTGGTCCTTGATTGCAAACTGGACGTTCATCAGCCCGCGCACGGAGAGCGCCGTAGCGAGCGTGCGGGTGTAGTGGCGCATCGTTTCTATGTGCTCCGGATCGATACGAACCGGTGGCAGCACGCATGACGAATCCCCGGAATGAATGCCCGCCTCTTCGATGTGCTCCTGGATTCCGGCAATCACACAGGCTGTTTCATCAGCAACCGCGTCTACGTCAAACTCCGCCGCCTGCTCGAGAAACCTATCGATCAAAACTGGACGGTCCGGAGTAAAGCCGACTGCGGTGCGCACATAGTTATCAAGACTCCCTTCGTCATAAATTATGGCCATGGCCCGGCCGCCCAGCACGTAACTGGGTCGCACTAACACCGGATAACCAATCCTCTCAGCCACCTGCTTCGCGTCACCAACCGTCGACGCCATTCCGTTGGCAGGCTGGGGAATACCCAAGTCCTGCAACAATGCTCCAAACCGTTTGCGGTCCTCCGCGAGGTCAATCGATTCTGCAGTCGTACCAATTATTGGGACGCCGGCCCGGTGCAAACGCATCGCCAAATTCAGCGGAGTTTGACCTCCAAACTGAACTATGACGCCCTCGGGTTCCTCCACATCAACAATATTCATTACATCTTCGAAGGTTAGTGGTTCGAAATATAGACGGTCAGAGGTATCGTAATCTGTGGATACGGTCTCGGGATTGCAGTTGACCATGATCGTTTCGAAGCCCGCCTCGCGGAGGGCAAAGGAGGCGTGGCAACAGCAGTAGTCAAACTCGATTCCCTGCCAGATGCGATTTGGTCCCGAGCCCAGGATCATTATTTTGCGACGCTCCGTGGGCGCCGCCTCATCTTCTGATTCGTAGGTTGAGTAAAGGTAAGGCGTGAAAGATTCAAATTCAGCGCCACAGGTGTCGACCCGTTTGTAAACTGGAACAATCCCAACCCGCTTGCGAAAGTCGCGTACATCGTCTTCCGATCTTTCAGTCAAATAAGCAAGCCGGCGATCAGACAATGCGGCCTCTTTAAAGGTACGCAAAAGGTCCGCCGGAATTTCCTCAAGTTTCTGTCCTTCAACCGCCCGCTGAATCTCCGTCACCTCTTGTAGCTGTTCCAGAAACCATGGATCAATTCGGGACAAGCGATAAATCTCTGCTATCGACCAGCCCTGTTGAAGTGCATAAGTAATGTAGGAAAAACGCTGGGAGTTTGGACGCGCTAACTTGCGTTGCAGCTCATCGTCAGACACGTCCTCAAGGCGTAGGGGTTTCACGGCCTCGAGCGATCGCAATCCTTTGAACAACGCCTCCTTGAATGTCCGTCCAATGGCCATGACCTCACCCACCGACTTCATTTGCGTGCCCAGCACGTCTTCCGCCTCGCGAAACTTCTCAAACTCCCACTTGGGTATCTTTGCTACCACATAGTCGATCGTAGGTTCGAACGAGGCCGGAGTCTTCCGGGTGATGTCGTTGGGAATCTCATCCAGCGTGTAACCAATGGCAAGTTTGGCGGCAATCTTGGCGATCGGGAAACCGGTTGCTTTGGAAGCGAGTGCCGATGAACGCGACACGCGCGGGTTCATCTCAATGATTCGGATCTCACCGTTCTCCGGGTTGACGGCAAACTGAATGTTCGATCCGCCTGTTTCCACGCCGACTTTGCGAATCACAGTGATAGCCATGTCGCGCAGCTTTTGATATTCGACGTCCGTGAGCGTCTGAGCCGGTGCAACTGTGATTGAATCACCTGTATGCACACCCATCGGATCGAAGTTTTCGATGGAGCAGATGATCACCACGTTATCCGCCAGGTCACGCATCACCTCGAGCTCAAACTCTTTCCAACCCAAAATCGACTCCTCGATCAGGACTTCGCGCATCGGCGAAGCGGCCAAGCCGGCCCGCACCATCTCTTCAAATTCCTCGGGGTTATAAGCAGTGCCGCCGCCACTCCCGCCTAGAGTGAAAGAAGGCCGAATGATTGCCGGATACCCCGTCGTCGTTACAATCTCCTGAGCGTCGTCCCAAGAACGAGCGAAACCTCCTCGCGGCATGGGCAGATCCGATTCATCCATCGCCTGTTTGAAGAGTCGACGATCCTCAGCGACTTTGACCGCCTCGCGCTTCGCCCCAATCATTTCGACGCCGTATTCATCAAGAATCCCGGCATCTGAAAGAGCTATCGTGAGATTTAAGGCGGTCTGCCCTCCTACCGTGGGCAACAACGCATCCGGTCTTTCATGCCGGATAATCTCTGCAACCGATTCAACTGTAAGTGGCTCGATGTAGGTGGCATCGGAGGTCTCTGGATCGGTCATTATCGTGGCTGGATTGGAGTTAACCAGCACGGTCTTATAGCCCTCCTGACGGAGTGCTTTGCAGGCTTGCGTGCCTGAATAATCAAACTCGCAAGCCTGGCCGATTACAATAGGACCCGATCCGATAATGAGTATTTTGTGTAGGTCAGTCCGTTTGGGCATTCCTTGGAGCGCGGGCAGCCTACCCGCATGAGCGCCAGCGGGCGCAATAGACTAAAGATATTCGACGCAGCGGCGAGGCATTATACATAGACCTCAGTGTTTTGTGCTCTTGCACTAGCAGTTAATCAAACTCAAGGTAGTGTTGTTGCCAAGTGACTGATCCTATTCGACTAACGTTGGGACAGTAGTAATCTATCATTTCTCATTGGCCAAAAACGTAACTGCGTTACTTGTGAACGGCGATGGTGGCTAACAAGTCAAGACAGCGCACCTCTACCTCGAATGGCAAATGAGAATGAGAAATGGAAAATGAAAACGACCTCTCCCAACAAGTGTAGCGGACGTCAGCGATGACGATCCTGTTTCTTGCGATAGTCCTCGCCTTCGATTAACACGGCATTGCACATCTCGTAGAGACGACTTCGCAAACGTGTCCCAATGCGCTCTTCCAGCGTCGTCATTTCCCGAATACGCTCCGCAGATCCTTTCTTGCTGAACGTTCGGCTGGCAATCTCGGGCTCCTGCGTGCTCTCGACGCGAGGCACGTCCAGATAGTTTGTAGTAAAGATCGTAAGCTTCTTATCGTTGTAGCGTTTGTTAATGATCTGGTACATCGTGTCGCGAACCCAGTCCGTAGGAATGGTGGAGCCCAGTTCGTCCAGCACTAAGACCTCGGCCTGGTAAACCGGCGCCAGTACTCGAAGCTCAGACGTTTTCGATATTGGATTGTACGAATCCTGAATCTGTTTTAGCAGAGAACCAAACTCGCAGAACAAACAAGAAACTCCTTTCGCAATTAGACCCTGCAGAATCGCCACGGCAAGATGTGTCTTCCCGACTCCAACGGAACCAGTTAAGAGAAGGCCCCTTTCCACCGCCGGGTAATCGTTCACCAGGGTTCTGGCCTTCATGAGAGCCCAATGAATTGACGAGGAACCCGCGGGCACACGGTAGTTATCAAAGATGCAGGCTGCATGCCGACGCGGGATACGAGCTGCTTCGAGTAACAGATCCCCACGCCGCGGCTGGCATTCGTCGCATATCTTTGCACCCTTACCGGGCACGATTCGTACGCCCGTGCCGAAGCAAGCGCCGCACACTTCCGCGGCTTGGGCTTCGTCGAGGCTATTAACCGCATGGCTAAGTTGTTTGCTGGAATTATCAGGAGGCATTAACGATTGCTGGACTAAAGGCTACGAAGGATTTCCTAGGTTCATATTCTGGTCGGATTATATCATTGGCAGAGGGCAACGCAACGAAGGCCCTTCTTAAGACATGTTAAATGTCTTCCGGGATCAATCTTGCGATGCGAGAGACTTGAAAACCGCACGACGTAACCAAGTAAAACCGCGGTTTCTGTTTATTCATCGAGCAATTCGGGGATGCAGGAAATCACACAAACCAAAAGGAACTCTTGTTGCTGCTATTGCGTGTGAGTTCGTGGATCGTGTCGAAGGCCAACCTTGGTTCGGTTAAGGTCCCAAACCAAAATTGGGTCATCACTACCGATCGTACTTTTCTGTCTATGATATATTTTGAGGATATATTTTGAGCTATTCTGCTTCCTTCTTCAAAAACTCGACGAGGCGATATTCGCTCTGGTAACCGGAGGTTTGGATTTTACCAACGATGTCTCTATTACATTCATTGCTGACAAAACTCGGGCTCCGGAGAGTTGATAGTGAACGCCACCCTATCCGAGTTTTTCTTCTCGATGACGATCGACGCAGGCACCAGTGGTTCGCCGAACGGTTCAAGGGGGACATGATCGACATGGCCCATAACGTAAGTCAGGCACAGCAGCTTTTGGGCAAAAATTCCTACGACGCAATCTTTCTGGATCATGACCTGCATCCCGAGCACTACAGCTCATTGGACCGGGATGATGAACGCACCGGCTACGCAATCGCATGCTGGCTGGCGGCAAACCCGGCTCTGCAACGCGCCTCGACCATACTCGTCCACACAAGGAATGCCGATGGCGCCATGCGGATGGTAGAAGAAATGCGGCGCTCAGGGCGCAGCGCCGAGTATGTTCCTTTCCCCTTCCTGGCGGAAAAAATCAGGCACTACTGGAAAAGATGACTGGACGGGAACGAGAGGTAATAGGAAATAGGGTGACCGGTCAAAACACGACCCTTCCCCAGTACTTATTCCCCTTTTACCCTGTTGGCTGTTCTCAGTGCTTTATTGGTGGCCAGGGACGGAATCGAACCGCCGACGCCGGCCTTTTCAGGGCCGCCTACCGAATTGCCGAAGTGGTTTGAAAATCAACGAATCTCACTGAGGGTGAAGGGCTTATGTCGCAGCCGATTTAGCATGGCTTAGGATGGTTTGGGCCGTTTTAGGGTATTCGCTGTACGCGTATTGTACGTGGCGGTGGAAGCCCATCCCCCCGCACTAGTCCATCTCGGCATACCATGGAAACTGCTTTTTCGATGAAACTCATCTGCAACAGCTTCAGCGAGCAACAATGCGAAAGCGACAGGAAAGTATAGATCAGGATGAAACCACAAGCAGGGACTCGGAGTTTGAACTCACGATAAATGTTTTTCAGCGGGGAGGGTTTCATTTGAGTCGTCTAAAGACGTAGATAGGTAACTCATAATGCGAACGTTCGAGTATTGTGCCGAAGGGGGGCAATCAGACACCTGTCAAGTTATCGCGGCTTTAGCGTACTTTTCTAAATTTGCCAAGAAATTGCACATTTGCGCTTTTACAACTGTTTCCACTATCTCCACTTTCAGCATTCAGTTGTGCCTTAGTTGTGACAGGAATTCCGCATAGATGACTTTGCCATCTTCCGATGCGATTCGTTAACACGGCACGCTAGTCCTTGCCGGAAATGTCAATAATGACATATAGTGGATTTGTGAATGGAGCAGAGAAACCGCTCGGTGGCTGCATGGCGAGGTAAAGACGCCTCCGTTCTCACTCGCGGCACGCATGGAAGCGGGGTTACTGCTCAGGCGCTTGCAGCAAGGCGAGTCTCTTTCGCTTCCGCAATCGCGCGCGTTGCCGAACATCGGCGCTCGCTGTCACGAATTGCGGGTGCGTGATGAGAACCAGAATTGGCGGATTGTTTATCGCATTGATGAAGATCGGATCTTGATTTTGGACGTCTTCAAGAAGACCACGCGCCAAATACCAGATGCCGTTATCAAGCGGTGTCGACGGAGTCTTGGCGAGTACGACCTGGCAAGGAGAGTTCAGTGAGTAGGAAAAAGAAAACCGCAGAGAAGCGCATCGCGGCTTTGGGATGGAAGGACGGCACGGTGGCTGAGTTCCTAAACTTGACGCCGGAAGAATCGGCGCTAATCGAGATCAAGCTGGCTCTGAGCCGTAAACTACGCGAACGCCGACAAAAGCGTATGACGCAAGCACAGCTTGCACAAAAACTTCGGTCAAGCCAGTCGCGGGTGGCGAAGGCAGAGACGGGAGACAGTTCGGTGTCAATCGAATTACTGGTACGCGCTATCCTTGCTACCGGGGCGACGGCGAAGGACGTGGGCCGAGCGATTGCCAACAACTTGTGAAAGTCGAAGGCTTAGTGCCAGCGGTATTGTCGACTTAACTTCATGAAGAAAGAAAGTCATCAACTCAGACAAGATCGCTCTATTTCTTGTCGTCTGGTTGATTAACGATGGCTCCAATTAGCTGTGTCTTGAGCGGTAACCCCCTCTTCCCAAGCAGCAATCGACGCGTCATCATTTCTCGATAAACGCCGGCGGTACAAAGGTGTCGCCCTGGTCGGAAGTGTGAGGTAATGGCACCGAAGGCCGAGAGAAAACCCTGAGCCTGACCTGCTGACTTGAACCGCCCTCATCACCCGCTCCCTTAATCGGGTTGGTTGATGTGAATTCTCGGCCCGGTTGTTCCGCCCCTTGTCTTGGCAGTGCTCGATACCCGGCATCATTTCAAATCTCGCTCCAACCGACCCTGCGCGCGTTCGACGCCGGCTACGTAATAAAGCGCTTGGGCTTCACCCTATGATTTACGCAGTGGAGCGCGCGAGCAGAAGGTGCCAAACACACGCCAGCAAGGCTACAGGAGTGGCTGCTCTCGTTGCGCAGACGCTTTGGCGGACAGCGCTTGGCGGTCGGCCTGGAGCAGGCTCGTGGCCGCTCATTTATGCGGCCGCTGCGAGGCCTTGGTTACCAGTGGGCGACCAGCTCGTACTCGGCGAAGAGTCCGGGCAGCGCCGTCCGACCCAGTAGCTGTACCCCCGGCACCAGCTCGCCCCGCTCAATCCCGCGGTCGGCCAGGTCCTCGGCGACCACGTACACGGGGATCTTCCGCTTCTCGACTAGGTCCAGGACGTCGCGATCCATCTTTGGAGCCTGGGTCTGTTTCCACTCGCCGACCGTGAGGCCCGGAACTCCCTGCCCGGCGACCGCGTAGTTCACTGCGTTGCCGCGCAGCACCACGGTGTGCTCGGCACCGGCGACCTGCATCGCGGCCAGCAGCCAGAGGATGGTGTCATCCTGCTCTTCCATCACGGCCCGATAGGCCGACTCCACGATGTTCAGCGTCTTCTTGGGCACAGGCTCACCCTCACTTGGTTGGGATGACGAGAACGTTGTCCGATGCCTCGGCGAAGGCGTGAAAGTCGGCAGGCGAGCCGCGTCGCGTGCCCGGCACGAACTCGTTGACACCTCGCTCGTCGACACACATGCCACAGTTGACCCAGTCCACCTTGCCGCCGCTTTGTTCGGCTGCGGCGAGCAGGGCCGCGACCTGGTCCTTCGTGGTGGGGTGGTTCTCCTCAGCCACGTCCTTACCGTGCACAGGGTTCGGGTGCTGAGTCTGGCGCACGAACGCCAGGCCCGCGGCCCCCTCGTAGGCGAAGACGTTAATGTGGTAACCGCGCCGGGCGGCAACTTCGAGGATGCGGAACGCCGTGGTCAGATTCTCCGACTCGTAGGGAGGATCCATGAGCGCGATAGTCAGTGTCTTCCTGGACATGCTTCGTCTCCTAGTGCCAGAGGGTCTTGTGGCCAGCGGCGAGATGCTCCACCACCACTTCGATGGGGGCTGCGGCGACACCTTCGGCCAGCTTGGCGATGCCGCGCTCCTGCAACGAAAAGTCATCGGCGAGCACCGTCACTCCGTTCCGAGCCAGCGCGTTGAGCGCGGCCGAGCGCGCCGACGGGCGCGCGGGCAGCACCCCGTTCTGGACGAGGAACAGCGTCACCTGGTTACCACCCTCGACCAGCCCCTTGGCCAAGTCGTAGTAGTAGCCGACGTCGTTGGATTCAAACGGATCGCGCGACTCGATGAGCAGATATTGAGCCATCTACGGTTCCTCCTCTCCTGCGACAGTGCAAGACTAGCACAGGCGCCGGGCTATTCACCAATCATTGTCAACTATGATTGTCGCACCGGTAAAGACCGCTGGGCCTCCTGTTGTATGCGAAAACTTTCGTTCTGGCTAAAACAGATGACAGCGACGAAGAAGCCCCTTAGAATTCATTTGGCTGAGGGTTTGCTGAGATTTTGCCGAGAGATTCATGTCGAAACCAATATCGATTAAAGCCTCTAGCGTCTTCCGACCGCTAACGCTTTCAGACTTCTTGCTTAGCATGAATCTGATGCTAGTACTTCGCTGGCATTCGTAACCCCCTGGGTCCCAAAGAGTGTTTCAAGACTTGGGCTAACGTAAATCGAGTTGAATAGTGTGCGAGACTTTTCCGAACTCGCAAGAAGCCTGGGTCACTCGAGTATCAAGAGGACGGAGTTATCCCAAGTTGGCACGTCAGCAGCACTGGGTGGGGAATGTGGAACCAATGTGCGAGGCGCATGTCGATACGGATGTACGCGTATTGTTCGCGCGAGAAATTTTTACTCTAGACGGTTCCGGCGAGCTCACAAACGACGTAACGGTGAGCAGGAACGGCGTAATTTTCCGCAATCTCGATCCCGGCACTTACAACATCGATGAAGACTGTACAGGAGATATGACCATCAACATTGCGGAGCCTCCGTTTCAGCTCACCTTTGATCTCGTCATTGCGGACAAAGGAAACGAGTTCTATGCCATCGCCACAACACCGTCGGCCGTCACGTTCGGTGGCAAGCTCGTGCGCTGAAGAGTTATCGATTTCGGCAGTGAGCGACAGATGAAGATGGGACCGATCAGAACTTTCTAAGTTGTCTTATGATCTGTACTCCTTAAAATCTGTCGCTCATTCGCTTTGCTCAAAAATCACGGAAGCGCAGCACCGTGGGTGTCTCGCAAGAACAAAAAATACGTCGCGTAAAGTGTGGAAGTAACTTGAATGAGCGGCGCCAAAAGTGAAATTAAGGCAAGTCGATGTTCGCGTATAGTTCGCGCAAGAAATCTTTACACGCTTTTTGAGTGCCCGTAAGTGGTTGAAGATACTGGTGGCCAGGGACGGAATCGAACCGCCGACGCCGGCCTTTTCAGGGCCGCGCTCTACCGACTGAGCTACCTGGCCAGTCATTTAGAAGACCGGGAGTATAGGAAGTTCCCCAAAGAACTGTCAACT
>JACCSP010000199.1 GCA_013812905.1 Pyrinomonadaceae bacterium | reverse complement strand
TTGTCGGGCTCAAGCTCGGTCAAAAGCTTGGTTTGGGAGCGCCTCTGCTAGAGGGTTGGCTGGTCGGCCAATCGGCAACGAATCAATGGAGAGCAAGTCTTAGAGTAAGTCTTAGGGAGGGTCTAATCACAGGAGTAGGAATCGGATTGGTGCTTCTGATCGCTCTGATCGCCCTGGTTCCCTTGATTCCTAACTTGCCGTTTGTGACCGCGGCGAAACTCGCGGTCTGGAAAAGACTCCTGGCTTGCTTCTATGGCGGTCTCTACGAAGAAATACTTACCCGACTCTTTCTGGTGACGCTGATAGCCTGGCTCGCGAACAAGGCCTTCCGGAAAACAAACGCCCGGCTTTCTCCCGCCGCTTTCTGGATCTCCAATTTTGTTGTGGCGATCCTTTTCGGTTTGGGGCATCTTCCATCAGCATCCCTAGTGATGCCGATTACTCCCCTGGTTGTGGCGGTGGCTCTGAGCTTCAATGGCATCGCCGCAGTCGCGTTCGGAGTTCTCTATCGAAAACGAGGGCTGGAAGCCGCGATGATCGCTCATTTCACCGCCGACTTCGTTATCTATGTTGTCGGCCCGGCGCTCCTTAGGACGTAAATCAAAACCCGATCCGAACCGACTCTGCCTGATAATCATGGCTACCTTCCCTGTGTTAAACTAACCTCCCGACATCTCAGTAGAATGCTTTTGGCCGCCCCTTTTTCGCTGCCTTTGCTCTGAATGTCGCTTTAGGTCTAAGCCATTCATGAAACACTGCACTCTCTGCAAAGTTAAGTACGACGATAGCGTGAGCTTCTGCCCGGTTGACGGCGAGGTTTTGGAAGACGATCCGTCGTCGATAGTTGATACCGTCCTCGATGGCCAGTACCAAATCGAATCAATGTTGGGCAAGGGAGGAATGGGAGCAGTTTATCGTGCTCGCCACATCCTTCTTGGTGATCGGGTCGCAATCAAGATTCTTCCTCCCGAGGTGCGCACGAACGCGGAATGGCTGCGACGGTTTCGTCGAGAGGGCCAGGCGGCGCGACGCTTTCGTCATCCGAATGCGGTCACCGTTTACGATCTCCGTACAGCAGCCGATGGCACTATCTACATGGTGATGGAGCATGTCGAAGGCCACACGCTTGGCCATGAAATGAAAGCTCGGGGCCCCATGACTCCGGTGGAGGCTTTCGAAATCCTGGAGCCGATCATGAGTGTGCTGAATACGGCCCATGCAATGGGAGTCGTGCATCGGGACCTAAAACCTGAAAACATCATGATTGGCAAATCGAGCACAGGTGAACCGGTGGTGAAGTTGCTCGATCTTGGGATTGCCAAAATGCGAGAGGTTGCCGGCGCTGATGGCGGCGGTGCGACCGCACTAACGCTGGCGGGACAAGTGCTCGGCACTCCGCACTATATGTCGCCGGAACAGTGGGGTGAGTTGCCGAGCGATGGCGATTCGGAGATTGATGGCCGTGCGGACATCTATAGTCTGGGCCTGGTCTTTTACGAGATGATTGCCGGCAAGCGTCCCTATTCAGGCCTGACTCTTCACGAGTTACGACGAGAACATATTTCCGTCGTGCCACGTCCGCTACACGAAGCGGTTCCCGGTGTCTCTCGCTTCTTCGGAGAAGTCATAGCGCGCGCTACCTCAAAGGATCGGGGTGACAGACAAGCTACCGCCGGCGAGCTAGCGGCTGCGTTGCGGGGAGCGATCGACTTAACGACGCCGGACCGCTTATCAAGAACCGTTCCCGATCTTCCCCACATTGAAGCCTCACGATCAGATACCTCGAACATACCTAACGCCGGCTCAACAGAATCCGACCTTAATGCTCCGACCATTATGACCCTCGAGTCGAGCGCCACGATGTCGGCCATTCAATCTCCAGCGCCGCGCGTGGCGGCTCCATCAGCCGCACTGCCTGCTCAGGGCACCTCAGCACCGACGCCAGCGGGTAACTCGGAGCGGAAGAGTGTGGAAGGCTTATCGCCAATCGTCGCTCCTGCTGACATGTCTTCGAGTGTGACAATCCCTCAGGCACCAAAGCCTCAGCTCACTCAACCTACGCGTCGCGGACCGATGATGTTGATAGGCGCCGGCGTGCTCGGACTAGGTCTGCTTATCGTCGGAGTTGGTGGCTTTTTCGCTGTGGATTGGCTAACCGGAAAATCAGATAACACCGCTGAGGTCATTGAAAAGAAAAATCTCGCATCGAATGGCACAACCGGTGTGGAAACGAAGAATCTGGGGCGCTACTGGCTCGAGCTCCTGCCGGAGTCTCTAACTGGCGAGCCGGTCCGTGTTGCCGGTGTCGTGCCACTTGCCTCCGAACAGTCGTTCAAGTTTAATTTTGTTTTTAGCGAGGATGGCTATTTGTATATCATCGGGCCCGGTGAAAAGAACCGACTCACCGCGTTTTTGACGGCTAAACCTCCGGCGCTTTCGGGCTTGGAAACCAACCAGGTTTCTAAAGACGTTGGTTTCAGTTTCCCGAGGGGATTGGAGAATTGGCTGAAGTTAGATAAGAAGGCCGGAACCGAGGATTACACGATTATCTTTTCCCCCACCCCGCTGAACGACCCTGAGTTCCTTGGCGCTGAGGCCAACGGAGAGCCATTGACGCGGGAGGAGCAGATGGAGTTGACTAGTTTCGTGGCCAAGTACAAAACGAACCTACCGGAAAGCGTTCTGAATGACCAGAACGCCAATCAGCCGTTCATGGAGCTGAAAGTTCCGAAGGTCGGCCCCTCCGGCAATCCTGTTGTCTTTGACATTCGTATCCAACACAAATGAGCCGGTGTATTCACCTTTATTGATTTCAAGGAGATTTTGAGATGAGAACTAGGACTATACTTTTCCTCCTGGCAATGGTAATGGGCTGCTTTGGCACCGGAGGTGTGGCTTCCTCATTTGGGCAGGCGCCGGAGGAAGATGTTCGCGGGGCATTTCTCACTACGCGCTCCAAGCCGGTTGAAAAGAGCAGCCCCAGCGCCAGCGCGGCTGGGCCAATCCGGCGACGACCGAAGACGGCCCGAGCCAAGGCCCCAGGTAGTGCGTCAGTTGGCGGCGGCACTGCTAATACTTCTGTTACGGTCGGCGCCAAGACTGAAATGGAGACTGAAGGAGTGGCGGCGGAGAAATCAAAGGTCCAAAAGATGGGACTGGGGCTAACGCTCTTCACACGCGACGCCAATGGGCTCTCGGTCCGAGCGGATCCTTCTCGCGTGTTTCGTAGTGGCGAACGGGTTCGGGTTCTGCTTGAAACGAATACCGATGGTTATCTCTACATCTTCAACACTACCGACGGCGGCAAGCCAGTGATGATCTATCCCAATGCGGAGCTGGACGAAGGTGGAAACTACCTTCAGTCGCACGTTCCATTTGAGATTCCCTCAAGCACTGCCAGGGAAGAGCGATTGCGTTGGTTTACCTTTGACAATTATGAAGGAGCCGAGCGCCTCTTTTTTGTGTTCACGCGCGAGCTCTTACCGTTCGTGCCCACCGAGGAAGATTTAGTCAACTACTGCAAGCAGGGCGAAGGTAAGTGTCCAATAAAACCTGAAAGTGAACTTTGGATGAAGATTCAGACAGAGCTAAGTGCGCCCGTCCGGGTCGCAAAATCGGAGCGATATGGCAAGGCCCAGACCACCATCGAGCAGGATGCCAGCACACGTGGCCTTGGTCTGAGTAAAGAGGATCCGGAACCATCTGTGGTCATGATGAAGGCCTCGACAGAGGCCAATATCCTCGTTGCGATGCTTGAACTGGTACACAAGTAGAACGCCCCGGAGCCGGGCATGGTTTGATGGCTCCGATTGCTTCGTCGACTCAAGGCCGAGACCTGAGCGGAACCTTGAACCAGAAGTAAATGAAAGGGAGGTAGCTGATGAAGATTGACGCTGCTAGATCCACCCACTTTTTACTTGCAATTTTTCTGGTAGCTCTTTTCACGCTCATGTTGGGGCCAGACGTAAGTGGTACTCCAGTTGCTCAGCAAGCAGATCAAGCCGCAACGGCGCTCCAACAGGGTCGCCGCCTGCTAAAGCGCGGCAAATCTGATCTGGCCCTCGGCCAACTGCAAACTGCCTTGAACCTCTACGGCGCGGCCAAGAACAATCGTGGCATAGCTGCAGCTCACAACGAATTGGGCGAACTTTACTTGAGACAGGGGCAATACAACGTAGCGCTCGACCATTACAAAAAGGCGTTCGAAGGTTTTCTCGGGGCTGAACAAAAACAGGATGTGGTAACGGCGGCGGTAGGCGTTGCCGACGACCGGTTCAACGCTAACCTGATGCTGGCCAAAATTGGCGACATCAACTTGCGGCTGGGAAGGATTTCCGAAGCTAGCGCAGCTTACGGACAAATGGTGGTCAAAAAACCCGAGGGCGCGGGCTCAAAAGTTGGCAGAAGGTTTGGCGGGCTGGGGGCGATCGTAGGGGGTCTTTCCACGGGGAGCGTTTCCGTGGCCGCACCCACCAGCGCGATAACCATAGCCCTAGAGGCCAAAAAGGAACTCGACGAATATCGCAACTCGATTGTCTATTCGAGCCATCAACTTGGCATGGGGCGCATTGCTTATTTCAATAACGATCTTGAAACGGCGAAAAAAAATTTTCAGAGCGCACTCGAAGCGTCGGGTAGCAGCCTGGCTGGAATCGGCAATCTTGGGCAGACGCGGCGCTTTCGCGCAGCAGCGAGAACGAGTCTCGGGGATGTGGCGCTTCGTCAAGCTAAGCTTAAGGACGCAACCAAGTTTTATACGGAAGCAGCCAAGGGTGCAGAGGACGACAAGCGACTTGATTTAATGTGGCCGGCTCAGCGTGGACTGGGACGCAGCCTGTGGTTGCAGGCTGGGCAGGAAAAGGATCCCAAAAAGGCCGGCACGATCAGGGAATCGGCAGTCGGAAACTATCGCGAAGCAATCAAGACAATAGAGACGTTGCGGCAAGGAAGTCTTCGCGCTGACGAAGCGCGTACGACTTTTCTAGCGACCACCAAGAATGTATTCGATGAGGCAGCCAGTTCGCTTGCGGAGATGGCCTTGATTGCGACGCCCGCCGCAGGTGCTCCGCTTGAGGGCAGCGCGCTGGCTTATGCATCTGAAGCTTTCAAGTTCACCGAGCAGTCGCGCGCCCGTTCACTGCTGGACCTTTTAAGCGAAAGCGGTGCCTCAGTCAGCGAGGGCGTTCCCGCGGAGCTTCTCAAGCGCAAACAAGATAATCTGGATCGTCAGCAGGAGATTGCCGAGCTGCTAACCGGAGTCGATATCTCTACTAACGGGTCGAAGAAGAAACCGGGGGAACTGGAAGCGGAGCTCGACCAGCTGCAAACTGCGTTCAACGAAATTGAGAACCAGATCAGAGTAGCAAGCCCCCGTTATGCCGCCCTGACCTCGGGCCAATCGTTGTCGCTTGCCGACGTGCAGCAGACGATCCTTGACGATCAGACAGTTTTGCTCGAGTACAGCCTGGGCCCCGAAGCCTCTTATCTTTGGGCAGCAGATTCAAAGAGCCTGACGCTTCACAAACTCGCGCCCAGGCCTGCCCTGGACAAGCTGGTAACCGATCTGCGCGCCCAACTCATTCCCGCGAAGCTACAACGTCGTATTGTTGGCATTGACGCGGCTGCCGATTCCACTCGAGGACTTGGCGTCATTACCTCGTCCGAGGATGCCGCACCGTTTATTGGCGCCTCAAGCGCCCTGTACAAGGCGGCGGTTGAACCAGTTAGCTCGCTCATTGCCGAGAAGCGTTTGCTGGTTGTCGCTGATGGTGGACTGAATTACGTACCCTTTGAAGCGCTGGTAAAAACGGCAGGCGGTGACTATTCGTCCGCGCAGTATCTAATCAAGACGAACCAGATTGTCTACGCCCCCTCGGCATCAGTAATTGGCGCCATCAGGCAGCACCCAAAACCAGCAGGACGGGCGCTGTTGGTGATAGCAGATCCGGTTTTCAACTCCAACGATGTGCGGGCAAAAGGCGTCGGCCCGTCCACTGCTTCTGCTGAGACACGTGGCCTGGGGATCGAGAGTGCATTAACCGATGTGGCCGGCCAGGGCGCTGTGGCCACCGGCGAATCCGCGAAGATGCAGGGCCTGCCGCTGGCGAGACTTTCGGGGACACGCACGGAAGCTGAGCAGATTGCCCGCCTGGGCAGAGCTTCGGGAGCGCCGACAGATGTCTGGCTCGACCTCGATGCCAGCGAGGGGAATTTGGGAGTGCGCGATGTCACCAAGTATCGAGTCCTGCATATTGCGACTCACGGTCTCTTGAATGCGGAGCGTCCGCAGTTTACCGGGGTCGTGCTTTCTCTCGTGGGTAACAAAGGTGACGACGGTTTTCTCCGTACCGAAGAGGTTTTTAACCTGCGGCTGGGATCGCCGTTAGTTATGCTCTCCGCGTGTGAGACGGGACTTGGAAAGGAGAAGCGGGGCGAGGGTGTGATGGGCCTCACGCGGGCTTTCCTTTACGCCGGCGCTCCGAACGTCGGCGTCAGCCTCTGGTCAGTCGCTGATAAATCGACAGCCGACTTGATGACGGATTTTTACAAGCGCCTGCTTTCGTCACCTGATGCTGCTTCGATGGGTGGATCTCCCTCCGCCGCAATGCGCGACGCGCAACTCGCCATGATCACGGGAAAGAAATATAGCGCCCCCTTCTACTGGGCACCATTTGTCCTAGTAGGTGACTGGCGCTAACGGATGCGTGAAAGGCTGGCTTCAAACGTGAGAGTCAAGAACAGACAATTGAAGTAGTTGGGCGGGTCCGTTAGGGCCCGGCTTTTGCCGAGCCCTCTGCCACCGCCATATGCTCTGCAGTCAGCGTTATCTACCGACCGTAATTGTGAAAGTCGCCTCGGGAACCCTGCTCTTCAAATCGTAGCTGTCAATTGACAGGTCGGCGAAACGCTGACCTTGTAGGCGCGTCACAATGTGAAAGGGCAGCATCATGCAGTCGGCCCTTCGATAATCGCTGCGTTGTTCCTCAATAAGGACCTGGCTGTTGTAGCGTGTGACTATCTTATCGATCAGGAAAGTTTGCTGGTTAATCCAGTATCGCACGGTGTCCTGTGGATTGAATTTCACTTCCACTACGTAAGCATTGCCTTCATCTTTCTGCCGGGCCGTGACGAGTTGTCCCTCGATGGCTCGATTGAGAGTGTCAAAGCCCATCATCCCCCAGTGACGCGAAGCTGCAGTCTCACTCACTCGAAACTCGTTACCGAAAATCATTCCGCCGCCCGTTGTGCCAGTAAAGACCAGATAGGTTCGGCCCGGCAGCATTGCGGTGGGTGCTACATCGAGTCTCCGTCGCATCTGCTTATCCTGATAATCCGTGATCTTAAGTTTGATTTCAGCCGCCGCTCCCAGCGGATTAGCGCCGACCCCACCAAACGCTGCCGCATTGACAAAGCCGCCGGCCTGAACCGTAACATTCTGCATACCGGCATAATCAGCACCGCCGTGAGCGATCCGACTGACGCTAAGGATTTCGCGGCCGGTAAAGTCCGCAGCCGCGTTGGGGGTGGTCGCTGCAGTTATGGTCAACGCCATAACCGCCAAGCAACAACAAGTGAAAATCTGAACTTTCATGCGAGTTAGTCTTCGAAACATGATTGATTTGTTCCTCCGTTAATTTGTATGCGCGCGCGACCGTTGGTTTTATGAAGCCATGTCATCGCACGTCCATGAAAGAGCTACAAACAGGTGGTTCTCGAAGCTGGTGCGACGCGATTCACCCGTCCTTCATCCGATGTCCTGAGAGCGAAGGGCAACCCCGGTAGCTCCTAGCAACCCGAAAAGCATTGTTAGAAGCACACCGAGATTTGTCCAATGTCCTCCCCATGGATGTAGGAAATCCACAAAGCTACTGAGGTCGTCAGGGACTTTCTTGGCCCCCGTCACTTCGGGCGCAGGACCTGGCTCCGGCGCCGTGGGCTTCTCAGGAGAATTTCCCTTCATCAGGTCCTTCTGATATTGGTCCATGTTCTTTTCGAAGTCTTTCGACTTGTTCTGAGCGTCGGACCGGTAAGCATTGATTCTTTGCTGAGCATCCTGAATGTTTTTATCGTTTTCATGCTCGATTTGTTTATAAAGCCCGCGCCCTTCATTCTTGCTAGCTGGCTCGGCGCTCTCGTCTTTCCCACGCAGGACGTCGAGACCTGACAGGCGTTTCATTTCGTCAAACGCCCAGGTTGCAGGCATTAGCACACCAGCGACTTTAGCGATTCCAACGGGTACGCCTACCAGTCCTGAGAACAATATTTGCGGAATCAGTATGAGCGGTACGAGACTCGTGGCCATCTCTGACGTTCTTACCACCGCCGAGATGAAAAGACCCAGGGCAATACCGACCATGCCTGTTAGGATCATCACGGATAACTGCGGCAAACCCCCAAACCTCCCGGGCAAGTCCATCAACTTAGTGAGATCCAGCAACTTCAACGTACCGAAAAGGAGGATGCATTGGAAGCTTACGATCAGGAGCAGCACAAAGAGTTTCGAGCCTACGTAAGGGAGCAACCGCAGATTTACCATGCGCTCGCGATTATAGACCGCTCGCTCCCTGATGACTTCTCTGGCAGCCACCGAAGTCCCAAACCAAAGAGCAACCAGCGCCAAAATGAAGAAAGGAAAATCTCGCTGTCCCTTGGCATCGACAACTAAGTAGGTGAGCAGCGCGATAATCGGCGCCTGCGCAAAGAGGATGAAGAGATTAAACTTGTCACGAGCCAACACTCCCATATATCGGCGTGACAGTGTGGCCCACTGTCGTGACAGATCACCGAGCGTCGTTCGTCTCTTCGCAGGCGCAGCCTGCTGCGGCCGGCTCGAAACCTCCGTTAGAGGAATTTCTACGTTAAGCTTATACTGCGTAGTCTGCATGAAACGGCGTTTCCATTCCTCTGCCACTTCCTCAGCTACCTGTTCTCGTGACCCCGCTCGCTCACCCTTTTCCAGGCGCTCACTAATCGGCGCCTCAAGTTTGTCATACAGGTCTTTGAAGCTTTCGGCTCCGACGTGCTCTAATGCCTCATCCGGCCTTCCATAAAAGACCAGTTTGCCGCGCATGAGTAGAACGATCTTGTCGAAGAGCTTGACGTTTTCCATCGCATGCGTGGTTAGGATAACTGTTCTTCCAGACTCGGCAATCTGACGGAATAGCTTCATGACTTTCTCTTCCGTGGCCGGGTCGAGGCCGGAGGTTGGCTCGTCCAGGAAAATGACTGAAGGCTTGGTAATAAGCTCTACCGCAATCGAGACGCGCTTGCGTTGTCCTCCGGAAAGCTGCGAGATGGGAACGTCTCGGCGCTCGGAGAGTCCGGTAACATCCATCACTTCAGCGACAATCTGATTGATTTCCTTAGCCGAAATGTCGCGCGAGAGTCGGAGGCGCGCCACATAATAGAGTGTGCGGTAAACCGTCAGCTCGCGGTGGATGATGTCGTCTTGCGGAACGTAACCGATCGACAGTTTAAGAGACTCGAGGTGTTGATAGAGGTCGAGGTTGTTGACCAATACCTGGCCACTGGAAGCCGGACGCATCCCGTTGAGGGAGTCCATCAGGGTCGATTTACCGGCGCCCGAAGGGCCAAGCATCCCGACAAACTCGTTCGGCTGAATACTCAAATAGACTTCATCCAGCAGTCGGACCTTTCCCGGGCCTGAGCGGTTTGCTACTTCCTTGGTCACCTGGAAGACATCAATGCGGGTTTTCGCCCTGGTATCAAAGACCGTAACGCCGCGTTGTGGGTGAACCCTCAAAACAAAAGGGCCAATCTGTATAACGTCTTCTGGTCGGATCGTTTTACGACCGATAATTCGGGCGCCATTAACGTAAGTGCCATTCGTCGAACTGAGATCCTCAATCGTTAAGTTCGAGTTTGTATTGACAACAGCAGCATGGCGGTTGGAAATCAACAGACCATCGAGACGAATATTGCATTCTTCGCTGCGACCAATGGTCATCCGAGGCGTACTGCCGAAGGGCCGCTCGGTGAATATTCCCGCACCCACACCTCCAGTGATCTGCATCGGAAGCTCTGAACGAAGCACCATCGTAGCTAGCTTGCCCGAAAATGCGGCCGCCTCCCGGGCCAGTTCTCCCGAAGGTAGAACAGCATTCTGAGCCGGCTGGCTTGCCGCGGCTGGCGGCGGATTCGCCGGGTCCAGATAGCGGATGGTTGGGCCTCCAGGACCCAACTCGATTATGTCATTGTGATGAAGCAACGCGGGCTCGGCTATTCGCCGAGCGTTGAGGAGCGTTCCGTTGAAACTACCCAAGTCAACAACGACAAATCTTCCGTTCTGCCGGCGAATCTCAGCATGCCGGCGCGATACAACCGCCGCGGCTGCATCGATAACACCTTCGACAGCCTGATCGCGGCCAAAGCGGACCACCTCTTTGTTCAGTTCAATCCGTTGGAGCCGCGCCGTTCCTATGCCCGACAATTCGACGAAGACTGGTTCGGTTGGACCACCTTTGGGTGGCTGAGTAGGTCTCGCCTGAATACTTGCTTGCTCCGGTATTGGAGCAGGGAAAGATATTTGCGTGGACTCTTCGACCAGGGTCTCATCCGCCGGCAGCGGTTTGTCCAGCTTGCTTTCAATTCTGGTCACCACCAGGATGGGGCCATCAGGGCCAAACTGGAGGCGTGACCCTACCTCGACCTTGGCGGGCTCCTTGATCAGTTGTCCGTTAAGGAATGTGCCGTAAGTTGAACCGCTGTCTGTCAAAAACCATGAGTCGTTGTATTGCTGCAACTGAGCGTGCAGCCGAGAAACGGTTGGCCACTGTTTTTGGTCAAAAACGATCTTGCAGGTCGCCGGATTGCGACCCACGGCTAAAACCGGAGCGTCGTAACTTCTCTCGTTGAGTTGCTGCCCCTTAATTTCTTCAGCGAAGGTAATTTGCAACGTTGGTTTAGCCTTTTACGGGTCTGCCGGAATTTCAGACGTAAATTGAGCGGATTATCTTGCCATGATCTACTTCGCGTCTACATTCTTTGTGCAACCTTGCTGAAAAGAAGAGTGGATGCAATGCCCAGGCGATCGGTTAGCCTAATCGCTACCGACGCTGTCTCTGAAGAACATGGCCCGGATTAAAGACTTTTGAAGTACGGATGCTGATTGCGACCGGAGACCGTGTTTCCGAAATGCCCAAAAGATAATTTCAGGAGTGTCGTAAAACGGATACAGAGTAGGCTCGACTTTCTAAGCTGTCAACGCAGCGCGGAATCAGATTCTGAGAGCCAAGCTGAGAAGGTTGAAGTCGAAAAAGGTCGAGGCGCCTGGTGGCTACGTTGTCCTCTCCCGTTCCGTAATTGACAACTAGATCCGAGCCATCGAAGTTATGGACCGCATCTCATCGGTCTCCCAGCTGCGCCGGCCAAGACGTAAACAGAGTCACGAATTTTCGCAAGGCATAAGCCGTGGCGTAAAGCCTGATTGAGGTTTCCTTTGTGTTGGTGCAGTTCGATCCAGTAAGCTAATATCCGAAGATTGGAAAACAAGTAAAGGGAGAACGCTTTGTGAGAATTACGGATGTTGAGTCCTTTGAGGAACTGGCCAGCCGGTCGCAGAACTTTCCAGTGGTGGTCTTTAAGCATAGTACGACGTGTCCAATTAGTGCGGCAGCCTACGACGAGATGTCTCGCTTCGATGGAGAGGTAGCCCTCGTCGATGTGCAACGCGCGCGGAGCCTCTCGAAGGAAATTGAGCTGAGAACGGGTGTGGCCCACGAGTCACCGCAGGTGCTTGTGTTGTGGAAGGACAAAGTGGTCTGGGATGCTTCACACTGGCGAGTAAAGGCTGACGCGGTCCAAGAGGCAGTGAAGAACGCAGACGGGAGCAGTTAGCTTCAGTAGGTAGGCAGAACCCGTGACGGGTGTGGCGAGAGCGATTGACAGAACAGTTGCGGAATCGTGACCTGAACTTCAACCGGAAAGGATGAACTATGGAGGCAACTGAGAGACGCGGGACGCCTATTGAACCCCGCGAAATCAAGCAGGAAGGGGACGCCGAGCTTCGTATCACCTGGGCTGACGATCACATCTCCCGGTACTCAGCTGCCGGGCTGAGACGCGCCTGCCCCTGCGCGCAATGCGTCAACGAGTGGACCGGTCAGCGCGTTTTGAAGCCAGAGGCCATCTCGCAGGAGCTGACTATAACTGACCTGAATATCGTCGGGCGCTACGCACTAAATTTTCGCTGGAGCGATGGGCATGAGACAGGCATCTACAGTTTTCAATATCTGCGTGAGCTGTGTGAGCCGAATGACATCCATGGAGAGCCATAGAGGGTTAGTTGGCGAGCGTCCTTCAGTTATTGGATTCTGTGGCACAATAAACCTATGAACGAACAAGACTTCTTTAACGAAAAGCAGGAAGTAAAAAAAGCAACCTTCAGTTGTCCGCACTGTCGAACACGCGGCGAATTTGACGTGCGGTGGTTAAAGCGCACCAGAAAGCCCGCCCCTCCGCGGGGGGCGAACGAACAGGATCGGGCGCGTTTCCAAAAATCCCGGGATTACATGGTGCGCATTGACGATATGCTGGCGTGCAAGAGCTGCCGCAGGCGCTTTGAGATTCCCAGCTCACAGTCCGTGGTTTTTATCTGAGTCAGCGATCTGCTCCTCACCTTAGCCGCAGCCGGTACACGCCTCGGATTCACATTGAGAGAAAAAAGTCAGAAAAATGCTTCACCTGAAAGACTCTTCCCGACTCTGGATGTGCTTCTGAACCGGCCAAAGACTCAGAAACAATGGAATGCCTGTGGTTCTTGACTGGCTTGGAGTTTGCTCAGGGTGTTTTTCGGAAAGGATCCAAGTTCAGGTTTAATAAAAATGCAAAATCACCAATTCGCTGGAGCGAACAAAACCAACACATCTTTACTTTCGCCACTCGAACGGCGGTTATCGCCAATCGTTTTACCGAGAATACCCTCGTGGTTGCAGACTTATCATCTCACAATGCTGACCTTGGTTTGGTCGCTGCTCATCCTGAGTTTCAGCTATCTGGCTGCCATTGACATTCGTTGGTTGTGGGGGGTGTCCGTGATGATCTTCTTCCAGTACGTCACGGATCACTACGACGGAAAGGTGGGAAAATATCGCAACACGGGGCTGCTCAGGTGGGGGTACTACATGGATCACCTGCTCGACTACGTCTTTTTGTGCTCAGTCATAATCGGCTACGCATTCATCCTTCCGGAAAAATCTCGCTACCAGCTTCTGTTTCTGATGGCGGTGTTCGCGGCTTTTGCGGTGAGTGCGTTTTTGGCTTTCTCGGCCACCAACCGTCTAATCATCAGCTATCTTAAACTGGGGCCTACTGAATTCAGACTTGCTCTCATCGTCATCAATACCCTCCTGATTCTGTTTGGCACGAGATACATGGTTAGTGGCCTCAAATATGTTAACGCTGGAGCGGTTGCCGGGCTCTGCTTCGTTGTTTATCAGACGCAGCGGAATATCTGGCAGCTCGATATGCACGAGAAAGAGCGTGAAAAGACGGGCAGTGGCTGTTGCAAAAACCTACGCGGCGACCAAAGAGCTGTACGTATTTACCAACAATTCGCGGATGATCGCAATCAACTCGTCTAAAGGTCTCTCTCTTTCATAGGTATTCCCTCGGTATTGTTTTTGGTCCGGCCTTTAAATACTCTTCGGCCCGGTCTTTGCAAGAGTAAGCAAGCAACTGCGTTCTCCAAGTAGAGATTAACAAGCGAATCACGGAACTTCAGTAAAAGGAAACGCGTTCTTAAGGGAAAGAAACGAAGGTAAACAAACGATGTCAGGGAAGAAACCAGTTCGGGTCATCAAGAAGAGCCAGTTAAAGCCGCAGCAAACGGCTGAACGGAAGGCGAATTCGCCTCGCCAAACTGCGCGCGAAATGGTTAAAACGGTAACCAATTGGGTTAATGAATTACAGCAGAAGCGTAGTGCGGAGACCGCTAACGCCCTCACGTTTTTATCCGATACCCCGCGAGCAAGTGAAATTTAGCAATCCTTCCGGAGAGAGGGTCCCTCCCGGTTTCAGAACAAGCTCACTCAAGTATTTAGGCTCCAGCCCGAAGGGCCCCGTTGTGTCGCGGCCACCAATCTCCAATTGACTCTCGCTCAGTAGGGGCATAGGATCCACCAAAAGCTCGTCAGTAAATAGCGACAGGCGTAGCTCTTGAAATGGCCACAAAAGCATCTTGGCGAAAAAGGCTACCAGGAAAGGGCGGCCAATTTTTCGACAGTAATAAAAGCCTAGGCTCCTCCTAGATATTCGACCCAGTATTGCGAAGCCCGAGGAGAAGGCCATACCTGCTGGTCGGGAAGCAAAACAAAACCAAAGCCAGAGGCGGCTGGCCCTGATGCCCAGGCTGATTCAAAACACTTAAGGGGATATCACATCTTTTGAAACTGCCCGATTCGTGCTTAATTATAGACGAGTTATTACTCGGCCGTGGGATCATTGTTTCGCATTGCCCCTGCAGCGAATCCCTTGGATGCAATGAGCTCCATTCAGCGCCCGACCCAACGCATATCCGTATTCAGGAGGCTATCTGAATGACCTACGTCGTTGCAGAACCATGCGTCAACTGCCGCTACACTGACTGCGCACTGGTTTGTCCTGTCGAGGCTTTTCATCTCGATGACGATATGCTCGTAATTCATCCAGAAACTTGTATCGACTGCGACGCGTGCGTTCCTGAGTGTCCGGTGGAAGCAATCTTCGCAGAAGATAAGGTGCCAGCCGAGTGGGTCGACTTCACTCAGATAAATGCGGACCGGGCCCTCAGCGGGTTGCCGACCATCACAGCCCGGCTCGACCCGCTTTGCGAGCAGTAAGTTAAATGAAGAAGGGAACGAAGCGACTGCTGGGCGGTCTGGCGCTGGCGGCTGGCGCATTTAGTGCCGCTAGCGCGTATTTCGCCAGAAAGAGGAACATGGGAACGAGAGAGCAACTCTTCCGTAATCGTAGCGCTGACGTATGGGCGCGTCCAGGGATGATGGTTACTTTTCGGGCGGAACTGATGCCCGGCCGCGACCGTCAGGAAAGAACATTCCGCGTCAAAGAATTACTTCCCAGTGGGCGGGTGACGCTGGATGGCGCAATGGGTGAACATGCGGAGAAAGAGTTTGTTTCGCTGAAGGCTAAGGTCGGTTAGAGGCTTTCTACCAGGTATAAGTCCGGCTGGGTACCATCACATTCAAATTTGGAAGATTAAGCGCGCCAAGCTGCTCAATGATTAATTCGCGGTAAGCGGGTTTGAGATGGACCGCCAGAATGTCCAGGCCATTATGGTGAAGTTTGTTCAGTTCCTGACCCAGGGACGCAGGCGTGAAATGCCGCGAGACCTCGGCCAGCTGGGCCATTGAGTTGGGAAATGAAGCTTCAATCAAGAGAGCATCCAGGCGCGGAAGCCGGTTGACCGCTGCCCAAAACTCCTCCGTTTCTGCAGTGTCAGAACTGAATGCCACCGTACTCTTGCCGTCTGAAACGATCAGACCTACGGTCGGCACGATGTGATTTACCGGCAAGGCGATCACTGTCAGGTGGGCTAACTTAAACTCCTTACCTTCCGGAATGGCAACGTACTCCATTACCGAACCGAAGTCGTTCTTAAGCTCAGAGAATCGGGGATAGATATTCCAGTTAAAGATATCACGCTCCAGAAGAGCAATCACCTCGGCCGTTGCGTAGACGCGGATTGGCTCTTCTAGTGTCGGGTAAAGATCATCGATAAAAATCGGCAGACTGGCAATGTGGTCCATGTGAGGATGCGTAACAATTATGTCCCGCACTTTCCCGCGTTGTTCCGTGGTGAGGGCGATTGCAATGCTTCCCGCATCTACCGCAACACAATCGTCGATGAGATAACAGGTCAGACGTTGCTCTAATGTTGCGTGGCCCTGGCCGTCAACGGTGCTGGGTAGAAGTTGAATTCTCACGGGTCTGCTTGGGTGAAAAAGACCGTACGCTGGCTAACCAGTATAAGCGAACAGCAACAAAACTCGCGAGCTTTTGTCTTCGCATCTCCAATTTAAGTCTGGCGCAGGCGCGTCAGCAGATCCTGCAAGGCCGTCTGGTAGACGGCCTCACGTTCGTGCGCATTCTCACTGGAAATACCCCGGGCCACGCGGCTGCGATGGAAGGCGAGTTCGCTGGCCAGCTGGTTTGCTTGTCTGCTTACGCGCCAACTGCCAACCCCGCCGCGCGAAAAGGCATTGAATGAAGCTCCCATGCGGCCCCTAATAGTGCAGAGTCGATCATACTCCTGCTTAGTAAGCCGTCCTCCGTGCAGGTCCGGATGGAGAAACTTCTTCACAACTTGTCCCTCCCTGCGGAGAGCGAGAAATATCACCGCCAGAATGATCACAAAAGCAGGAACCATGATGCCCAGATACGCGAACAGAAAGCCCAGGCCACCGAAAACCACAACGGAGCCGTTCCAAATAGCGTGCATCGAAATGGCCGTCAACAGCCCGAGGACGGGTATGACCAACTTGGCGAAGATGTTGTGTGATTGTCGCGCCAGGCCTAGTCCGATGCCGGTCATACTGGTGAATAGGGGATGCGCGAAAGGAAACAACGTTCCTCGGAGAATAAAAACTGCACTTAAACCGCCGCCACCTGATTCCATGACCGCGCGCCCGTAGTATTGAATATTCTCGGTCATGGCAAACCCAAGACCAGCCATCGTCGCATAAACAATACCGTCCAAGACACCGTCAAACTCATCCTTTTTAAAGAACAGGATAAAAAGAATCAATGCCTTTGCGGTCTCCTCAACAATCGGCGCGGAAATCACAGCGCCAAAGGCTTGGCCCGCTTCCATGCTTTCTGTCATAACCGCAACCATCAGGCTACTCGCGGTATTGAAAAGGAAGGCGATCAATACCGCGACCAGCGAACCCCAAAAAAAAGCCGTGGCCAGCATCCAAAGAGGCTCGGATTCGTACCGATCAATCCAGAGCACGAGCACTAGGTACAGTGGGACGGGAATAGTAGCCGACACAAGTCCGATGAGCAGAGCGACTGGCCCAGTTTCAAATCCGATCAGCAGTAGAACGATGAGAGCAAGCAGTAGTGCGACAAGTGCGACGGCTAGAGCGAACACTATTCGCAAAGCGCTCTTGCGACTGGTGGGTCTGATCACGGGGGCCGCATTTGAATATTGAGGATTCACCTTTGGTTGCACGAACTTCCGTTACAAACTTAGCTGCTCGACCTTGCTCCCGTCGATTACCCCAGACGCGCGGCAGAGTATATCCAGATTCGCGTTTCCAGGGCCAATGTTCTTCCAGAACGCACGCCAGGACCGATTACCTGGCGCAAGTTTGAGCCCGGCCACCATCGATGGAATAAGTCGCTCCAGTTATCCATGAAGCTCGTTCGGACGCCAGAAAGAATATCAACTCGGCGATCTCCTTCGTTTGTCCGACTCTACCCAGCGGATGAGTTTGTTTAGAGCGCTCCAGAAAGGCATCGTACTGCTCCTCGGTCATCCCGCCGCGTCGATGTATCTCGGTAACTACCACTCCCGGGTTAACTGCGTTCACCCGAACGCCTTTCGCAGCCAATTCAAGGGCCGCGCAGCGCGTTAGTTGATCAACCCCAGCTTTTGAGACGCAATATGCGAGAACGCCCGGAAAAGCACGCGTTCCGGTAACGCTTGAAACGTTGACGATGTTGCCCCGCCGCTCAGTCAGACTTGGCACGGCTTTTTGAGTGAGGTAAAAGACCGCCCGCAGATTGATGTTGAGCATCGCGTCCCAGGCTTCCAGGGACGTATCCTCAACGGTTCCCGTCGCGATATAGCCAGCTGCGTTAACCAGTACATCAATTCCGCCAGTCTGCTCTACGGTTTGATCAACGGCGCGTTCCGCTTCCTGTGCCCGCGACAGATCGGCTCGCAACAGGACAGTCCTGCCTCCGCTCGCCTCTTCGATCTCTTCAGATAGCTCCGCCAAGGCCCGTTCATCCCGTCCAACCGCCGCTATCCGAGCGCCAGCGCCAGCGAATCTCAATGCGCATGCCCGGCCAATTCCTGACGTCGCACCGGTTACGAGTGCGACCTTTTCAGCGAATTCAGCATCCATCTCGGTAGCCCTCCTTGCACTCTTGAGTCTGGGATTTGTGAAACCATCACATATTGACAGGTAAAGCCCAAAAAGTTGACTATGTCCAAACATGCTTGTGTGGAGGGGACACAGGCGTGAAACGCCTGATCCGCGGGGCAGCTTCGGGCGCGAGAGCCGCGCCAAAAATACCGGACCATCCTCTTAGGGGCATTGTTTGGCCAATAATCCAGCAGATCAATTCTTTCCGAGAACGCGTTCAAGTTTGCGTAGCTCAGGAGAATCTACCCATAGACGCACCGCTCGCACCCGCATGCCTTCGAGCACAGGATACCTGATTGCGGCAGTTGCAGCCTCGATCGCACTGTTCTTTGCTTTGTGGTGGATGTTAATTGTTGGAGGTGACGAAGCACCCTGGGTTCCAGCTGGTCTTGCAGCTAGTGTGTTGCTACTCGTGATGCTCTCGGCGCGCGAAGTAGTATTGCGGCGTGCCTGGACTCGCTATCTTCTGGAGAACAGCATTCCGAAGAATAGTGCCCGGATAAGTAACGACAAGCCACACTCCGCGACGAAATCCTATTCCACCTCAATGCATGCCGCCGCGCTGGCGACAATTCAAAAACAATCTGCAGAAGCTGAGACAGCCTCATCTCCGGATTATCATCTGGATGTCTTTCATCTTTGTCAGAACTATCTTGAAAGCACCGAACAAGCTTTGCGCGCAAACAATCTGTCGCCGGAAAAGCGAAATGCCGTGCGCCGGGGACAGGAGCGGGTTCGTACACTAGAGAAGTATCACCTGCTCACCTGGGCCAGAGACTCTTCGCGAATCCTGACCCACGAGGCCCAGAAGCGGGTGCGAGTATCAGATAAGATCGAAACTGCCAATCGCGCCGTTGAGTGCTTGGACTCTGCCCTCAAGGTTCTTCCGGAAGCGCCGGAACTAAATGAGTCGAAGCTGGCGATTAGGGAGTTCATCGCTTCGGTGAAGGTCGCCCATTGGGTGGAGCTTGCTGAGCGGGCCGCGTTTAAGGCCCACTACCGGCGGGCCATTGATCGGTACAAGGATGCGCTGTTTTACCTGGAGCGCGAATCAGTAAAAGAGGATGTGAGAATAGCCGGCGCCGAGCGAATCGACCGAGAAATCGAGTTACTCCGAAACCGGCTGAAGCTGCCGCACAAAGATCCCGAATGAGGATGGACGTAGGCCATCAAGGGAAGGCTCAGCACATATTGATTTCACAAAGATGCCCCAAATGTCGCCGGTCGCGTATCCGTCGAGGTTATAAGCCAACCCCACTGCTTTTGCGAATGGTTGGCATCTACAACCTTTTGTGCGATCATTGCAACTTACTTTTTACCGGCTTTGCGTTGCCGGGCACTGTGCGAAAGCGCGGTAGACGCCCAGTCCCCAACCCATTCAACAGTACCGACAAGGTAAAACTAGACAAAAGGTAAAACTAGACAAAACCCCCACTGAAGATAATTAGTTTCCCGATTTCCGCGTTCTGGTCACTTAATCAAATCTCGAGGCGCTGGTCTCTGGTTTCTGAGGTGCTTTTATGAAAGTAAGGATTTTCTTATTTGTCGGAGTTCTCGCTTGTCTTTTCCTTATGGTCGAAGTGCACGCCCAGGATCAAGCTCCAGCACCAACACAGTCTTCATCTTCAGTAGACAATCAAGGGATCAGGAATTATCTGCTTGGGCCTGGGGACATCCTGGACGTAAGAATTTTTGGACAACCGGACCTCAACTCTACCGCCGAGATAGATAGCGACGGGAACATTAGTTCTCTTCCATTTCTTGAAACGCCCATCCCGGCGAAGTGTCGCACCGAAAAAGAGGTCCAAAAGGATATTGCCGCCGCCTACGGTAAGTATCTCAAGAAGCCTCAGATCAGCGTTCGAATAACCCAACGAAATAGTCGGCAACCAGCGACTGTGTTTGGGGCCGTCCGGCAACCGACACGTGTTCAGATGCAGCGCAAGGTGCGTCTCAACGAATTGATGGCTGCTTCCGGTGGATTCACGGAGCGGGCGGCGGGAACGATCCAGATTCTTCACACGGAACCCGTAATGTGCCCGGCGCCGGGCGAGGAAGCCGAGGCGTCCCCTATTGATGGAACGAAGATTCCCTTGACCTTGGTAAAGATTTCCGAACTCCGCGCCGGCAAACTCGACGCTAATCCTATAATTCGTCCGGGCGACTACATATTGGTAACTGAGGCGGAACCTGTATACATCACCGGGAGTGTGGTTGCTCCTCAAGGTGTTTTCATGCGCGATCAACTTACTCTGGGTCGGGCTCTTGGTATGGTTGGGGGGCCAAGGAAAGAGGCTAAGACCACTGACATTAGAATCTACCGGCAAAAACCCGGATCCCCGGAGCAAGACACCATTCACGTAGACTACGCGGCGATCAAGAAGAAGCAGAAACCGGATGTCCTACTAGAAGCTTACGATATTATTGAGGTCCCGGAAGCCGGAATTTTTTCTTCAACCAGGATCGGCACTACATTAATGGGAGCTGTGGGTGGAGTTTTCAACAGCGCTGTTGCGGCTAGTGGTCAAGTGCTGCCCACGCGCGTTCTTTATTGATCAATCGCGAAAGTAAGGGTTGAGAGTGATAAGCATTGAGAGGCCCATATTTAATTGAGTCGAACAAATAAAGGAATAAACAGAAAGTTCATCACCTTCGCGTGGATAGCTGCGCTCACTCTGCTTACGGTTTTTCTAATTTATCGGGAGCTGACAGCCGTTCTCTACATCCTCGCCACGCTTGGTGTGACTGGGCTATTGATTGTCGTGGCGTTTGCCGATTTATCTCGGCATGAGAAGTTTTCTTCCGAATCGGCTCGTGCAGATGATGCAGCAGCTATTGGAAGCGGTCTAAGTTCTTCGAAGCGAGCCAGTCAGCGCTGAGAGTCGCAGGCGCGGATTTCCCCCCTCTCGCGTTCCCATTCATTAATGCTCACTCACACCCAAAGAAACCCCGCGATCATTGCTGCGCCAAGTTTATTGAAAGTCTGAGAAGACTGTTGCATAATCCGCGTGCGTTCACCTCCCCGGTGGACGAAGTGGTCGCGTGGGGTGAGGACACGTGGCCTTAGGGGGGCTGTGGGAGGCCCCCCTTTTTGCCGCGAAAGAGTAAAACCGTCCTGACCGTGAGCTGGTCCAATGAATCCGTTCTCGACCGCCATCCAATCGGAGAATTCGGCGCGGCCAGAGCACCGTCAGCCGGCGCGCCGATCGCCCGTTACTCTCTCAGCCTCAGAAATGTCGGCCAATCATATGCGGGTTAGTTCGAGGGGAGTGGCTGCGTCTGCAATTTGGAAAGTGGTCAGTAAGGATAGCCCGATGTCTAGCCGGCGTTTTCCCCGTTACGAGTTGCTAGAAAGCAGGAGCGGCAGTAAACCGGACGTCCCTGGGACGGATAAAAAGGCACGGTTGTTTGTTGTCCACACTGCGCGCATTGAACAGACACTTCGATGCGCTGTCGAACTCCTGAAGTCTGAGCCGCCGCGATTGCGGCGAGCCGTTCATTCTTGGCCTGTTTGCAAGGTTTACAGCGCTTAGGTTCGTTCTTCAAACCCTTGTCATGAAAAAAGACCTGCTCTCCGCCGGTCCAAATAAAACTCTCACCGCAATCCACGCATTTGATTGCGCGATCGGGATATTCGCTGTCAGCATTCGTTTGCGCTTGGCTGACGAATTCCATTTGTGACATGATCTTGGCTCCCCTGGATCGCTCACTTATCGAGCACGTGGTGGGACGATTTAGCTATTCGCTTGAACAAAAAGGAGGCGGCCGATCCGCTGATGAATGCGGAGGCTGAAGCCACCCATGCTGCCTGACGTGGTTGGCAAGGTATAACTATGGCGAAACTGTGTCAAGGACTTGCGGCAGTAGCCTTTGACTTAATTTAACCGGTAAGTGACCGGATGCAAGCATCCCAAAAGTGCTAACGTGAGCGATAGTAACATTTCACTGTGAGCCTCAACTCTTCGCTGCAACCTACTCCAACTCCTGACAAGGAGTTTTATCTACGGTAGGACGACGCTCAAATGAAGCTATTGGTGCTGGGCTCGGGTGGCCGCGAACATGCGATTCTTTGGACTCTTAATCAGACCTCAGACGTCGCGCTCGATCTTTATTGCGCTCCCGGCAACGCTGGGATTGCTGAGCTTGCTACGTGTAAGCCCATTCTCTTGGCCGACCATTCAGCCCTTATCAAGCTTGTAAAGACCGAGGCAATAGACCTCACCATTGTGGGTCCGGAGGTACCTCTGGCAGATGGCATAGTGGACCAGTTTGAGCGCAACGGTCTAGCGATTGTCGGGCCCAACCAGGCGGCTGCTCGTCTGGAATCGAGCAAAGCCTTCGCCAAGGATTTCATGGCTCGGCACAAGATACCAACGGCTGAATATCGCGTTGTAAATTCGGCGGAGGAAGCCAAAGAGATTCTGAGAAGTGGAGCATTTGGTCCGGCCGCTTCGCGCGCGGTCGTTAAGGCGGATGGACTCGCAGCCGGTAAGGGCGTGGTGGTAGCTAATTCACGTGCTGAGGCGGAAGAATCTGTACGGATGCTCATGAGCGGCGAAATGATTCGCGCCGAGGCGACGAGGCAGGTGGTAATCGAAGAGGCTCTCTGGGGTCGTGAAGCCTCGCTGCTGCTGTTCGCAGATGGACGCGACTACGCCTTCATGCCGCCCGCCCGCGACCACAAACGCATCGGTGAGAATGATACAGGTCCGAACACTGGCGGGATGGGCGCTGTTACGGGAGCGTCTATTTTGGAAGCAGAGACGCTCCAACGCGTCGTTCGCGAGATTGTTGAGCCCACACTCGCCGGTGCTCGAGCGGAAGGCTTCGCTTTTCGCGGCGTGCTTTTTCTCGGATTGATGATAACCGCTGATGGTCCAAAACTTCTGGAGTACAACGTGCGCATGGGAGATCCTGAAACTCAGGCAATACTCGTAAGACTGAAGACCAGCTTGGTAGATATTTTTGAAGCCATCCGGACGGGAAGACTGCGAGAGGTCAAAGTCGAATGGACTAACGACTTCTCAGCCTGCGTAGTGCTGGCAAGCGAGGGCTATCCGGCTGAGTATAAGAAAGACATCCCAATTGAAGGGCTGGATGTGGGCATTTCCCTTGGAGACGTTACCGTTTTCCATGCGGCCACGAAGAGATCGGAAACAGGCGAGCTGGTAACCGCAGGAGGACGAGTTCTGGGGGTGACGGCCAGGGCGGAGACGTTGGAAAGGGCACTCAGCAAATGCTACAAAGCCGCCGCGCAAATCAGATGGGAGGGGATGCAGTACCGGCGCGATATCGGCAAATTTAGTGAACTCCCGTCCAAAACCAGTAGCTCACTCGGATAATGCCTAACGCGACCCAAGGGGAACTCTAGATTCTCGATCGTTCCATCGGACGCTCGAGAAAAGCAGCCCTGTTCTGGAGCCCGTCCGCAAGTGCTGTTATACTCCGGGTTCGTTTTCGGTTGGTATTTTGAACCGCTCGCGGTTAAGCGTCGTACAGAAACATATGCGGCCGGACAGAATCTTGGTCGGACCGTCGAGCACGAAGGGTCAAGTCAGAGAGCGGACGCCTTATTGCTGGAGGATAGTTGACAAATGGGACTTTGGAGCAGAGTTAAACGCTCGATGCGCGCACTGTTTGGAGGCATAGTCGAGGCGACTGAAAACCCTGAACTAGTTCTTCAGCAAACTATTAGGGACATGCGTGACCGCGTCCCTGAGTTGAACAACTCTGTGGCTCAGGTCATGGCCACCGAGAAGCTTCTGGGCAAGAGCAAAGAACGTCTTGAAACTCAGGTCATCGACCTCGATTCCAAGATTCGCGCTTCTGTGAAGATGGGGCGCGACGATATTGCCACGGCTTACATCGGCCAGCTTCAGCAGGCGCAAATGGATCTGCAAAAAACCTCCCAGCAACTTGAACATGCCACTCTGGCCTCCAAACAGGCGCTCAAAGCCCGCGATAATTATGTCTTGCAAATGCAGCGGCGTACTGCCGAGGCAATGCAACTGATTAATCAATCGAAGCAAGCAAAGCTCCAGGAACAGTTGGCGCAGACCATGGAATCTTTTCAGATCGGGGATGACGCTTCGACGTTTAATGAGATGCGGGATAAAATTGATCGTCGCGCGGCCGCCGCAGAGGCCAAAATGCAACTTGGCGCTGCGTCCGTCGATAATCAAATGCAGGAAATTGAGCGTGAAGCGATGGATATGCAGTTGCAGGATAAGCTGCTCTCTTACAAACGCGATATGGGACTATTGCCAGCTTCAACCTCTGAAGGCAGGCAGCAGGCTCTGCCTGCAGCCGGGGAGGCCAGTACAAGCGATCAGAAGAGCGCCGTTTTAAATGATGGCGGTCATAATAACTGAGCGGAACAATTTCTCAGGGGATCCCGAAATGGTCCTTCTTCTTAGTTCTTCAAGTCTATGGCCGAGTTTCCGAAGTTCGATGTTAAGTATTTGAAAGAGGCTTTTAAGGAACCGCTTAATTTCTGGGGGATGGCAGGGTTTGCTGTCGCCGCCGCTTATGTTCAAGATGTTACCCCGCTTGCCGCAGCGCTGGCAGCCGAAACTGCTTATCTGGTCACCGTGCCTGCGACATCACTCTACCGACGCCTGGTCGACCGTCGCGAAAAGCAGCGGCTCAACAAGCTACGCGAGCAGCAGCGCGAGGCCCAGATCAAAGGATTCGATCCGCGCGAGCGGGAAGCTGTGGAATACCTGCGGTGGATGAAGAATCAGATCTATTCCAATTACAAGAAGTTTACCGGCACAAAACAGATTCCCTCGAACATTCAGAGTTTGGACCAACGCTGGGAAGATTTCGTGGATCTGTTGGATGTCTATCGCCGGCGTAAGCAACATCTCAGATCAATTAACCGTCAGGCCGTGCAAAATCAACTGGTGCAGGCTGAGCGATCGGTGGAAGCTTCACGGGATGATCGCGAAAAGCGCATACAGCAATCTAATGTCGAGATCCTCCGAAGAAGGGTTGCCGCTTTTAAGGATATCGAGCGGTCAGTGAAACTCGTAGAAGGCCAGCTGCAGTCCATCGAAAACTTTTTTGGATTGGTAAACGATCAGGTTGTAACACTGCCGACGCCGGAAAGGGTCTCTTCGCTCGATTTCGAGCAGCTCAGTGATTCGATTGCCATGACCAAGCAGATGCTGGAAGAAACCTCGGACACCTTTGCCGCACTTGATACACATAACCGCGACATCGGGAATTACGAACTCCTTCTTTCCAATAGCTCTTCTTCTAAATAGCCTCGATGGCCTCGATTCTTGGTGGGCATTTCTGTGGCCTTCGCGTGACTCCGTAGGTGCCGCCCCGGCGCCTTTAACCAAGGTCGGGATGAGGGTCCGCAAGCTTCTCCGGTCGCTTACCATCTTCCGAAACATAGACTATACTTGACGAGACTTTGCCTCTCTCTCAGGTGGAAAAAACGCGAGGTCAAAGCCTTTGCTGACGAGTGCATAAACCTTGAAATAGGGACGTCTGAGTCGCTCAGTTGTCAAGGGTTTAGTCTCAAGGAACACACTCCATTGGACTAGAAAAAAAGACGACCACAACATATTGACAGCGGTGTTACAAAGATGTATATTGCGCTCCGCTTAAGACGAGGCGAAGAGATTTGGAGCAACGGCACGTCCCCTGAGTTGCCGTAGAGCCAGTTTTATCGCTTCGAAAAAGGCCAACCGCAGTATCCGCAACCACATTCTAGATCGGCGTTTGGGTATTGTTGCGCCGAGGTGTTTTTGAGATCCCTACATGGCTCGCGTGTCTTCACGCGCGCGAAAGGCAGAGAAGATGAGCGCAGTCATCGGCAACCAAACCCCCGACAAAACCCCTTCTCCTTCAGTCCTTGGAACTAGGCGTAGAAGCCAACCGCTCGGGCTTAATGCTAAGCGCGTAATCAGTAAACGATATTCATTGAAGGACACCAAAGCGCGTTCGCTGGAGGAGTGGCCAGATATTGTTCGCCGAGTAGTCGGTCACGTTTCGGCTGCCGAGAAAGATTCTGCCAAGCGCGATCAATTCTTCGAGCTAATGAGTCAGGTAATGCTCGCGCGGGAGTTTGTTCCCAACACACCCTGCCTGGTTAACTCCGGCAAAGTCAATGGACAACTGGCCGCTTGCTTTGTGCTTGCTGTCCCTGACTCGATCACCGGCATCATGGACCACGCGAAGGCGGCCGCAACTATTCATCAGACCGGCGGCGGGACCGGCATGACGTATGAATTTCTCCGTCCCTCTGGCGCCCTGGTGGGTTCCACGCGCGGAGTCGCCTCTGGCCCGGTTTCTTTCATGAATATCGTCAACCAAGTCACTGACGTGGTGAAGCAGGGTGGGGTGCGTCGCGGCGCAAACATGGGAATGATACGAGTCACGCATCCTGACGTGCTGCGCTTTATCCATGCCAAGAACGATCAGCACTCGCTAACCAACTTCAACATCTCCGTCAATGTCACTGACAAGTTCCTGAGAGCGGTGGACAACAATGAGTGGTTTCAGCTCGAGTTCAACGGCGAGCCGTGGAATGACTCTATCTACGATCCGGTGCGAGACGGCGACTATGTTGTCTACCGGTTTACCGATGGCTCTACCGTGATTTTTCCGGACAAACAGTCCTACGTGAATGCGGACCTTTCCAAGTGCGCTATTGAAGAACCGCCCCGGCCGGGGATGGTCTTCGCGCCTGACATATGGAATCGTATCGTTGCCAGCGCACACAAGTATGCCGAGCCTGGTATCGCTTTCATCGACGAGGTGAATCGTCATAACCATATGATGAAGTCGATGGGGCCGATTTATTCATGCAACCCGTGCGGCGAACAGTTTCTCCACTTCTCTAATTCCTGCAATCTCGGTTCAATTGATCTGGCGAAGTTCTATGACGCTGAGTATCGAGTTGATTGGGACCGGCTCCGGGAAGTTACTCATCTTTGCACCAGGTTTCTCGACAATGTGATCGACACCTGTGCCTGGCCGCTTCCGGAGATTAACGACGTGGTCAGTCGTACCCGGCCCGTCGGCCTAGGAATCATGGGTTTTGCCGACCTCTGTTTGAGGCTGAAAGTCACCTATGGCTCGCCGGAATCTATTTACCTGATGGATGAAATGATGGGCTTCATTCGTCGCGAGTCGTGGATTGCCAGCCTCAGAATCGGAGCCGAAAAGGGAACATTCCCGGAGTTTGAGCCGAACCGGGAGGCTTACGAAGATTTTCTCTACAACCAGATCGGTATTCCCCGTGAGGTGCCGCTAACACCGCGCAATTACGAAGTCACGACCATCGCACCCACCGGAACGATTTCCCTCGTTGCGGAAACCTCTTCGGGCATCGAACCGAATTTCTCATGGGCTTATGTGCGCAAAGATACGCTGGGCACGCGCACTTATGTACACACCCTCGCGGCGCAGGCTCTGGGGGTTAATGTCGACCAAACCGACCAGGAGTCGATCGATGCTGCCGCCGCCTACGTTTGTGAGCACGAGAGCGAACTGCCCCCGTACTTTATCTCGGCGATGAACATCAGCGCCGAACAACACGTTCATGTCCTTGCCGCGGCCCAACGCAATGTTGATAACAGCGTATCCAAGACCTGTAACGGCGCCGTGGGCGATACCGTCGAGTCGGTTGACAGACTCTACAGGTTAGGACGAGAGCTTGGTTGCAAAGCAGTCAGTTATTATCGAGATGGCTCACGTGAGAATCAGGTGCTCACGTCAATGAAGGCTGAGGAAAAGAGCGAAACGGCCTGCAACACCGAAGCGACCGCGGAAGTGCTTGACCAGCCGCCCGCAGGCCAAGCTAATGCGGCGCACGTCCTTGCCGTCGATCCGGAAGCGGAAGGGCTAGCTCGATCTGAAGCCGGAGCACTCGTAAGAGAACAGGCCGAACATGAAGCGAAGGCGGAAGCAGAAAGCGCAGCGAGACTACGGTTGGATGCTGGAATCACGGCACCGGAACTGACGGCGATTCGTATCGAGCGTCCGCGCGAGCTAAGCGGCGCCACCTGGCAGATTCCTTTTGACGGTCAGAATCTCTATGTCACGGTCAATCACGATTCTCACATGATCCAGGAAGTTTTCGCCACCGGACCGATCAGCGGTGGGGTGGGACTTCTCGCGTCGAAGATGCTACGTGGTGGCTTCGACGCCGCCGAAGTGGCTTACAGCCTTAACAAGGTCACCGGCACCCACGCCGTTTGGTTCAACGAGCGTCTACTGACATCGCCCGAACAAGCCGTTGCCGAGTGCATCATGATCACGAATCGCCGTTTGCAGACTCTTCCCGATTCGGCGCGCGCCCTTGGAAAGCAGCAGGCGCAGGCCAATGCACAGGGACCGACTACGCCGGTCACCGGCGCGATCATGTCGACAATGATTGGCATCTGCCCCGAGTGCAAAGGACAGCTCGAACATGCGAGTGGCTGTGACTTCTGTCGCGATTGTGGTTATTCCAAGTGTAAGTAAGTTGTAAGTCTATCTGCTCCAAACTAAAACCGCTGCGCGTGCTTCGCAGCGGTTTTTTTCCCAAGTGCGCCCACAGACGACGGGTCAAACGAGAGTTGACGCTCACCCTGTGACCTGTGGATCTACTAACGTTTCCCTTCATCGCCTTAGCAGAAGAAACTTCAATCATTAAGACTGGCAATCGTGATAGCAAGGAGAGCCAGGAAGGCTCCGACACCTATGCCCACGCCGATGGCAATATTTCTCGCAGTCGAATGGCCCCTGTTTTCCTCGACCTTCACGACATCCTCATAGCGGATGGTGGTTGGTGCATCGGTCTTACGGTCCCGAATGACGAAGGCTTCGTCTCCGGCCTGTGAAACGTAGCCCTTTGTTTTAGTCCCATCCTTAAGTTTGACTGTGGCCTTTGCTCTTGCTCCCACTCCCAGCTTGGCGATTTTGACCTTGACCTTTTCTACTGTCGCCGTTTTATCGGCCTGTTGCGCGGTTACTGGCTGCGCAACAGTGGCCAGGAAGAGCAAGCAGGAGAGTAAACGACATAAGTTTATCTTCAGCATTGTTTCCTCAATTCTTAATTCGACGTCTGTTTACTTCACCACGTGAGTCGAATACCGAAGTCTCCTTCAAGTAGCGTTAAAGTCTACCGGGCAGTTGCAATGATGGTGCCACGTTCGTCGAGCGAATTATGGAGGGCAAAAAGGAGAAAAACCGGGCAGCTCGCCTTAGGCAATAAGCGTCTAAATATTTCGGATGCAACAAGTATCTGACACATTCACAAGCAGATGCTGGGCGGGGAAAAGCTCGAGGGCGAGACGGCGATCCGCGAACCGCTCGTCCTGACTAAACATCCAACTGGCCAAGTGGTAACGTAACTTCATTCACAAAGTAGTCATCTCCAGTCAAGAGAGGTTTTTACCGTGAATAGACGTTCCTTTCTTTCAACAGGCATCACCCTCGGTGGACTGGCGGCCATTTCCAGCCTGCAGATTAGGTCCGCCTCTTTCGGTCAAGATTCACAAAGCAAGAGCAAGGGTTCTAATGGAGTCAGAAAAGTGATCAAAACAGACGCCGAATGGAAAAGCATCCTCACTCCGGAGCAGTATTACGTGACGCGGAAGAAGGGGACTGAGGCGCCCTACTCAAGTCCGCTCAATGAAAACCACGACCGGGGCGTCTTTGAGTGCGTTGGCTGTGGACTACCCTTGTTTAGCTCAAAGGCAAAGTTTGATTCAGGCACTGGATGGCCCAGTTTCTGGCAAGCAATTGCCAAGGAAAGTGTCCTCGAAGACGTGGATAACAGCCTGTCAGCGACCCGTACGGAAGTGCTTTGTGCAAGATGCGAGTCGCATCTGGGACACGTCTTTGATGATGGGCCAAACCCAACGGGCTTGCGCTACTGCATAAACGGTGTAGCTCTGAGATTTGTAAAGAAATAATTCGCCCGAACATACCCGAAACAGGTCCAATTGACTGTGCCCCAGCCCTGGTTCCCTGGAGCAGTTCGTAGTAGTGATGTCGGTTGACTTGGTCTTGTCGGATTAGGGACTGTGTTCTTACGCCGCTGCTTACTCCTTGGACACTTCGGACACTTTGATGAGTTGAGGTTGCCCTAAAATGGGTTACCAGCAAAGTTAAAAGAAGCGTAAAGAGGCTCGTGAAAGCGGGCTCCAGATATATCCTGCATTTGACATATAGTAGTCCGTAACGTAAGGTGGATTTCGAACCGAGTCGAGCTTACTCCCTTCTCAGTTCCTCTGGGATCTTCCAGATCCACCTGAAGGCCAAGTGAAACCCCACGTAATGGACATTTCATGGCAGGATACACACGAGAAAATGCGCTTCCAAAGGATTCCGCTGGGACATTGATTCAAGCGCGGGTCAGGAGGTCCAGAATTTCTCGGATGCAAGAGGGAAAGTGGGAATAATGAAGCAAATAGAATGGTGTTCTGTTCCAGTCATCGTTGACGACGACACTACCGAGCTGTTCCAGATGCCCGCGCCTGATGAAGATGAGGCGCAGCAACCCGCGTTTCGTGTAACAGAATCGACGGTGGCTTTGGTGTCCGAAGATTTCGCTCTATACGAGCCTAGCTTGCAGCGCATGGAAGAGGATTGGCGCGAAGCGAAAAAGCGAGTGATGCAAGACAAGAAGGCCCAGAAGCTAACCCCCGCCGCATGAACAGTCGGAGACCCCTATGAGTCGACAAAAGCTTGTCAGTCGAGATACGCGACATTATCTGGTCAAGCGTCCGAACCAGGTTCTTGGTAGTGGGTTGAGTTGGAATCAGGTGCAGGCCGAGCTGAAGGCAAAAGGCAGTGATGCGGATGAAGCCATGCTGTTCAGAGGCATTACTACTGATGACGGTACGGAGTACCGCGATAAGTACGCGGATAGCCGAACTCAGGTCACCGAGCACCGTGATTAGGAAATGGTGAAGCTTCTTGGTTTAGGCGCTCCCGCAATAAACTTCGAGAGAGATCAGACAAACATATTGCCCTCGAGCCTTTGCGCTAATTAGTCCAACCCTGTTAGGCCGATCCATTTGTGGCATAGGGTTCCACGGACTGACGTCCTCAGAGGGGCCGTGAATAATCTCGGAATCGCGTCTCCCTTCACGGTTGGAAATCCTACCCGAACTTTATCCAACTTCTGGTTTGAAATTACGTAAGAGAAACGCGGCAAGATGTATTCTTTGAGAGTTCGTTCGCCCTTGCTAGAAAAATCTTTATCAGGAGTATTCGGCAGTAGTTGTTTAGATAGCGGGTTAGGACCTACTAGTCCGCCCTGCAGTCAGTTGGCCCACTCTTACGATAGCTTGCTTTTTGGCGCTGCGGTTCTTACGGCTCTGCGTTCCGTTGATGAAAGTGAGGAGATCGCCGGGTTGGCAGCCAAGCACCTGGCACATTTTCTCCAGCGTCTCGAAATTGATTCCCAGCGCTTTTCCCTTCTTAAAACGCCAAAGCGTGGTGTGGCTGATTCCCGTTTCCTTGGCCAACCAGTAGAATGTTCGCCCCTGGGCCTCCAATAGCTGATCAACTCGAATTTTAATCATAGTGCACCCCCCTCGGTGTAACTATTTACCATATATGAGCCATATTGTCCATACAAGATATATTCTGCAATTGACATATAACAGAGGCTGGCGTAGGGTAGAGGTGGTGCCCTGCCGACACTGAGAGCTGATGACGGTTCTTCACCGGGGAGGGTGGGCGGATTGAAAGTGTCCGCCCTCACGTCAGACCCGGTTTCGGGCAATTCATGTTATACTTCTTAAGCTGATTGGTTGTTTTGTCCTCAAGAAATCTACTCTCGACATCAGGATTAGCGCGAACGCACCTCTCCTTGTGCCGTCTGTTGTTGTTTCAACAAAACGCGACTAGCGCTAACGATGCTGATGCCCGCCCGAACACCAAACAATTCGACTTGGATGAGCTTCAGCGTCGGATCTGCAACGCACTCAGAAACTTTCCGCAAGTGACTGTGTGCGAAGAAGAGAATGCTATCGGAGATGGCAATTAATACCTTGTATGCCATGCAACGCGCCAACGGTGACTGGTTTGCGCTTGACGATTACGGTAGCTTTCGAGTGCCAGTCTTTCGTAGCGCCAGCGAGGCCATGATCGCGCGGTCGCGTGACACCGGAATGGAATGCTTTAGACCGGTGCCCCTGGATGAGGCTGCGTTTGTGAATCTTACAACGACGGATGAAGGAAAGGCTTGCTTCTGGCTGGTAGGCGATCCTTCTATCAATTTGAGCCGCGGTCGTGCGCTAGATCATACTCAGCTCGCCTTGATCCTGCGGAATGGTATCGAACGGAAGAATAGCAAGGTCACGGGATGATTTAATCCTGCCGCAACTATGTTAACGACTGCGCCCTTGGGGCAATAAGGTTCCTAAGGTGCCACGGCCCCATCTATGAGTTTGTAGCCGGCCTGGAACTCGGGAACTGTATTTAGTGCTCGGGCGGTTCGTAACGACCGTCACATCTTGGGCCAGCTTTTTAATGAGAACTGGGAAACTGAGAAACTAAAAAATGGCTGTACCACACAAAGTAACGAGAAACGATTTCAGCGATGTTGCCAACGAAGGGGTCTGGCCGGGAATAGACTCAAGGTTTCGCCTGATTATCGTAGCTGGCTTGCGAACGAAGCAATTACTACACGGCTCGAAGCCCCGTATCGAGACTGATCCGCTGAGACGAAGAAACACCACTATCGCGCTGGAAGAAGTAAAACGAGGCTTGGTGCCCTTCACGGTTCCGGTCATGAAGGACAACGACGGAGGCTTTGATCGACCGCTGAGTGGGAAATCACAATCGATAGCGTAACCGCCCGTATAGCACGCAAATGACGATGAACGGATTACGAGTCTATATCAAGCCCAATGGAACGGGGCTCCGTAGCGGCCCAGAGGTTTTCTATAGCCGACGCGGGAATGGCCCCTTTTATCGTTGGCTTTATGAGGAGAAGGCCGCTCAATGGCGCGTATCGCGCGTGATCGCAGCAGACTTCACCCCACAGTCACTATCTATGGCCAGCTGGAAAGCCGTTCCAGTCGCGCTGCAAACGCGGTTGGGTGAACACTACCTGGAATAGGTTAGAAGCTGTAACGGGCCCGTCGGGCACAAAACCCGCCTGAAACCTCTCAGCTGAATTGGACCCTACAGCATGTCGTGAGCTTAGACACCAGCTGCTTCTTGGTCCACGGCTAACCTCCTCCCATCCATTTTCAAGGTCCTTTTCGAATCCTGTTTATCAACCAAGTGAGGCTTCACCAAGGCGGGGAATGTGGATTCGCTGGCCCCTTGGCGCTTCCTAGCCAGTGCATGCGACGCGGACATAGAAGCGCTCTTCTAGGATGTCCAACCTAGGAGTCCGGGCCAACTCCATGTCCAGGGACCATTAGCTAACGTTGGGATCGAGCGACTCTCTTGGCGAACTTATCCGCAGACGGCTTAGGTCTGGTGGAGGTGTTCGTAGGTCCCAAACTATTCCCAGCCACGAGAGCGCCCAGAGCGTGTAATGAGCAATGTCAAGCTCCCACCAATAAAAGCCCTGACGCTCCGATGAAGGGTAGTAGTGATGATTGTTGTGCCATCCCTCACCGAGAGTGATTAGCGCGACAAAGAAGTTATTGCGGCTATTGTCGTCAGTTGCGAAACGACGCTTCCCGAAAATATGTGCGAGAGAATTAACCGTGAATGTCCCGTGATAAAGAGCCACGGTGCTGATGAAGAATCCCCAGATCAGCATCTGCCAGCCCGAGGTTCCTAGACCTGGAGCATAACGCTGAAGCAATGATCCAAACAGAAACGCCGAACCGGCCAACAAGGCTGGGGGCAGTGAGTAGTATCGATCCAGAAAGCGCAGGTCGCGATACTTCATCAGATTCGAAATCAACTTCCAATCGGTCCCCTGACTATCGCGCGACAGGAACCATCCGAAGTGCGATCTCCACAAGGTGCGGGTGAGCGGTGAGTGGAGATCTTCCTCAGTGTCGGCCAGCAGGTGATGGCGGCGATGGTGGGCCGACCACCAGAGCGGCCCTTTCTGATACGACGCCGTCCCGACAAACGCGATGACGAACTGGAAAATTCTGCCAGTCATATAGGTGCGGTGAGCGAACAGTCGATGAAATCCGGCCGTTATCGCGAACATACGCGTTACGTAAAGCACCAGACAGGTGAAGAATGCTACCGTGCTCACGCCCGTCCAGATAACGAGTAAGCAAGCCAGGTGCATAAAAAGGAATTGCAAGCAGATGAAGTGATCGAATCTTTCCCATTCGAGCGGGCGAAGATTAGGACAGATAGGTGTAGACATCAAAACCCTTAGCTTCCATAGGATGGCTTCCACTATAAAGTGTATTTGCCTTAATGCAACTCCAGGTCGATGCGAAACCAACCGGCGAGACACAAGCGTAATAAGCGGAGCGATTTGAAGGGATCACAAAGTCTCGGGGTCGCCCCCTCTTTTTCGTTGGCGGACTTCAGGTGATCCTCGTAATTCCGTGAACGCTTCTGCATGAGTGAGTGAGCGCTGTTGGGGTTAAACTCGGGGGCCTTCCGAAATCTTAGTCGCGGATTTACGTGGATAATGCGGATCTGAAACAGCCGTGATTCTCAATTCAGCTCTGCACATGTGAAGGTTGGAGGTTGCCTACCACAAATGACAACTGAGTGGTCCGAGAAAGATTCGACAACCCACCAGGATCACGTCATTGCGCACGTGCTTGGTGCAACCATACTCGGTTATTTTATTCACGACGAAGCTTTGTATGTCCTGCTCGATATCGGATTCATTTGGATGATCTATCTGGACGGCGAAATGGGGTTGCTGCCCCATCCAGTAGCCATTGGCGAATTGGACGCCGGAGAAAAACGCTCTCAGATTCAAGTTGACATCGACCTACTGCTGCGCGAGGGGTGTCGCGCGCAGGGGTTAAGGCAACTCATTCGTGCGCCGGTGAATTGTCTAATCGAAGAGGTCTCTTTTCACGCCAGAAGCGATGTGTTCAGACTGCTGATTGTGGGTCAGGAAGACGGTCTCACTGTGGATACGTCATTAAGTTCCGGCGAGATTAAGGTTATAGGCACCCTACGGCGCCACGGGTAATCTCGGCCGGGGCGCCCGGGACGTGACAGACCCCCTACCATACTAGCGGTTTTAAGCTGCTGAAGATCTGTCAGCCGCTGACGATGATCTGATTATCGACCTGCTTAACACCGTTGACATTCCGGACCATCTTTTCAAACTGCGATTTAAGGCCCTCGCTCTTTACCGTTCCACTCAGTGTTGCCTTACCGTCCAGTACAGACACGGTGATCCCCAAGGGTGAGAACGTTGGATCTTCCAGAATCCTTTTGTCTATTTCAGTTTGGATCGCTGCATCATTCGAACCGCTTGAACTTGAAGTTGAACCCCCCGTTGCAGGTTGGGTGAGGATAATTGGCGCTTGTTGGGGAGCCGGTGGGGCCTGCTGAACAATCACTGGGGGTTGCTGTGCAGGCTGCTGGACAATGGTGGTTTGGGGAGGTGCAGTTTGCTGCGCCGCGAGATTGTCGTTCGCTGTATCGGTTGTCTGACCACTCATCAGGAACAACACGAGTATGGTCACTAGCGCGACTGCCAGCACCACGATCACGCCTACCGTAGCCCCTGAGATGCCCTCGCGCTCAGGCCCGCGGACAGATTCGGTTTGTGTTACTTCCCGCCGGGCCGTCGGGGTCTCAACAACCACCCTGCTTCTTTTCGCTTCTTCGTCGTAAGCCATCTACTTCCTCCTATGAATGTGAATGTCCGTTCTAGGGCTCGGACGCTTAAGACATATAGGTTCGCAACTCGCCTCATTGGGCGGACACAATGTAGCCGTGTCGAAATTGAGCAATCGGTATTCCTGCGGTTGGGAAGGCACGCATGTTCACGGTAATGCAGAATCGCTGCGGGTTTTAAGGGTTTGAGCAGGCGGACCGTCGGCCTCTTGCTCCGGGACAACCGTATGATTTCGGTTCTCTGTTTGAGGTTCCGGAGTCAGATTGAGACACCCTGTTAAACTTTAACTCGTAGAGCGCTGGATCGTTAGTGTGCAGGTTGCGAGAATGAAATGGGTACTACTCGGCTTCAAATGTTCGAAGTGACTTGATATTTCAATTAGCGGCGCCGGCCCAACACCATTCCGCTATTCTCCAGAGTTCCCAATTCCCGATTTCCCATTTACTATTCACGATTGCTTGACTAGCTGATGACTACTGCGATTGTTTACCACCCGGTGTTCCAAGAGCATGACACCGGCCCAGGCCATCCCGAGTCTTCATCACGTTATACCGTGGTGATGGGCGCGCTGCGTGGAGATACCGAACTCTGGTCCAATCTAGTTGCGACCCAGGCGAGGCAAGCACCACGGGGGGATGTTCAGGCATGCCACACCCCCCAACACTACAAGACTGTAGAGCGCGCTGTGAGCGCAGGCATCGGTTACCTGGACGCTGACACTGTAGTTTCGATGCGCTCGATGGACGCAGCTCTCTGTGGCGCGGGGGCGGCTTGTCAGGCCATCGACCTGGTGATGAGCGGCCAAGCAACCAATGCCTTTATCCCGATGCGCCCTCCCGGTCATCACGCCACAGCCGAGCGCGCTATGGGCTTCTGCCTCTTCAACAATGTCGCTGTAGCGGCCCGATACGCGCAAAATCATTATGCAGAGATCGAGCGGGTGGCGATTGTCGATTGGGACGTCCATCACGGGAACGGAACGCAGGGTATTTTCTATGACGACCCCTCCGTCTTCTTCTTCTCAATGCATCAATATCCATGGTATCCAGGGACCGGCTCGCATGGCGAAACGGGAGTTGGTCGGGGGAAGAACTACACCCTGAATGTTCCAGTGAAAGCTCAAACAAGGGCGGAAGAACAGAAGCGAGTATTCGACGCAGCGCTCGATGAGATAGCCTCGAAGTTCAAACCTGATCTCGTAATCTTGTCTGCGGGTTTTGACTCTCACCGAGGCGACCCCCTCGGTCAGCTGCTGCTCGAGGACGAGGACTTCATTGCGATGACACAGGCAGTGAAGCAATGGGCTGGCAACAGCTGCAAGGGGCGGCTCGTTTCGTGCCTGGAGGGCGGGTACAACCTGCGCACGCTTGGTCAAACGGCCCTTGCTCACGTTACTGAACTATCCAGAGATTAGCATTTAGAGGGCTCACTCGATCCCCGTCTCGCCAGAGCCAGATAAAGTTTGAATAGAAGCGTTACGGTGGAGTAAACTCTGTCGCACTTAAACCGTTTTCGGGACGCGATTGCCTGAGGGGTTAGGTTGAGAGCCGCTACAAGTTTCTGGACTCTTGAACTAGCCAATCGTTAGACGCAAGACAAGCTAGTGCCAGTGCTCCGAAACCAGAGAGGGCAATACCTCAGTTTCGTCTTCCAGGAGAAAAAAGCGTCATGCCAGACCTTGAAATCACTTGCACGGAATGCGGAACCCCTTTCCCGTTTACCGACCGCGAGCAGGAGTATTATAAAGAACGCAATCTCACTCACCCAAAACGCTGCAAGCCATGCCGAGATACGCGTCGAGCTAACTTTGGCGGCTCGAGAGGGCCAGGTGGAGAGCGGCAGCGATTCGATATCATTTGCGATCAATGCGGAAAGGCTGACACCGTGCCCTTCAAGCCATCCAGCGGCCGACCAGTACTCTGTGCCGAATGTTTTAGTGCGAATAGAGCAAGCCAACAGGAAACCTAGCTGATCTTCAATATTGGGACAGCCAGCGGAAGTAGCAGTTTTATGTTACGAGCTGCTCGCTGGGAAGTAAGAGAAATTTGGCAGTAAGCAGTTTCCCTTGGTGGGATTTCCGCGCCTTGGGTGCGGTAAAATTTCGGAATGGGTTACCAAACGATTCAACTCGAGATGCGTGGCGCTGTTTGCGTGATAACGCTTTATAGACCAGAGTCATTAAATGCGTTGACCCTGGAGGTTGGTATCGAATTCAAAGGCGCAGTGGCCGATGCTCGCGAGCGAGCTGCTCGAGCGATAGTGTTGACCGGAGCGGGAAGGGCATTTTGCGCCGGCGGCGATCTTCGAGAGATGCAGAAGATTGCACAGCAGGAAGGCAGGGTCGAAGCGTTCTTCGAGGAACCTCTGCGCGCGCTTAATGAATGTTTGTTGTTGATTCGGCAGACACCGGTCCCATTCATCGCCGCGGTTAATGGTGCTGCTTCGGGAGGTGGTTGTAATCTCGCTCTGGCGTGCGATTTGGTGGTGGCCGGAGAAAGCGCACGATTTAATCAGGCTTTTATCAGGGTGGGGCTGACACCCGACTGTGGCGGCACTTTCATTTTGCCCCGTTTGGTCGGATGGCGCCGCGCTACGGAATTATTGATGACGGGAGACGTGGTCAGCGCGCTAAAGGCGTTGGAAATGGGAATGATAAATGCGGTCGTGGCCGACGCAGAATTGATGCCCCACGTGATGGCGAGGGCGGAGATGCTGGCTAGCGCACCGACGGCAGCTATTGGGAGAATCAAGGAGTTGTTGGAGGCAGGTGCAACGAACGATTATGCCGGTCAGTTGGAGTTGGAGAGAACAGTTCAGATTCAGTCGGGACAGACAAAGGATTTCAGAGAGGGTGTCGCGGCATTTATCGAGAAACGGCCGGCTAAATTTGTAGGCGGCTAAGTTTCGAAACATTTCTCAAGGTCGCGAGTCGCTGAAATTGTTGGCGGCTCTTTTCAATTTGCATCAGCTTCGGCCGACCTGAAAGCGCGGTTCTTGTGGTTTCACTAACTTACATACAGCTCGTGCGCAGCAATCGTTCATTCAGACGATTGCTGGCCGGGCAGGTGATTTCCGAGCTGGGCAATTGGTTCAACTTCATTGCCACGTTGGGATTGGTTCGTTCGGTTTCGCATGCGTCAGCCGAAGTCACGACCATCATGTTGGTTGCGAGGCTGCTTCCTTTCACTCTCTTCGCCCCGCTCGCCGGAGCATTTGTCGACCGTTGGTCTCGCCGCACTGTCATGATTGTTTCTGACGTCGCACGAATCCTTGTCGCTTTAAGTATGCTGCTGGTGCGCGGGCCGGAGGATCTTTGGATCGCCTATGTCTCGACTGTGGTGCTGTCTTTCTTCGGTGCTTTTTTCGAAGCCGCGAAAAATGCCGCAGTCCCCAACATCACAGGTGAACGCGATCTGTTGGCCGGGAATGCGTTGATGTTTTCGTCGCGGTTCTTGCTGATGGCGTTTGGCGCTGCTCTCGGTGGCTGGACTGCTGCTAGCGTTGGTTACCAGGCAGCGTTTGTGGTCAACGCCATATCCTTTGCTGTCTCGGCCTACTCAATTTGGCTAATTCCTGACCGCGAAACAAGACGCCCCGCAGCGAAAGAGGTTTCCTGGCTCGAGATGCGTAGGCCCAGTTACTGGTCAGATATCCGAGAGGGTTGGTTGTACATTCTAGGTCAGGCCCCGGTCGCGACAATTTTGGGAATCAACATCCTCTGGGCCACCGGCGGAGGAGCGATCAATATGATCTCAGATCGCCTGGGCGGTCTAGTGTTCGCCGGCGAGCGCGGAATTAGCGGAGACGGAGCGGTGGCGGCATTGTACTTCGCGGCGGGCGTGGGATTGTTTCTAGGAATGATGATTGCACGGCGCCTTGGGGCTTACCTCGAGGTCACCGGTAAAACGGGTAGTTTCATAGGGTGGGCTTTGGTTGTGCAAGGCCTGATCTTCGCGCTAATTGGAGTGATGCCGACGCTCTGGCTCGCCTGTTTCTTGCTTTTCATCTCCCGGATCCTGCTGGCTGCGGAATTTGCAGTCCAGGAAACTCTGCTGATGCGCCTCGTGCCCGACAACCTGCGCGGAAGAGTATCGACTACGGATCGGGCGAGCGAACTACTCGTTTGGAGTTTCTCCACCGCAGTTGCCGGTTGGTCGCTTCAGTCCATTAGTCCGCGCACGCTCACCGTCATTTCGGGCTTACTGTCGGCAACCTCGGGGATAGTTTGGTTAGCGCTCTTCGCTTCGCGTCGACTGCGGCTCCCGGAGAAATTTGGGCCAGGTCGAGACCTTGGTAAATCGAGCGTGACTGTTTATTCAGAGTTCCCCTGAATGCCGGAAGTACTCTTGGCAGCTGTTTGGATTCGTCCAGGGTGCGGGTTGAGGTAGTCTGAAAGAATGAGTCAGACTTAATTCCGAACTCAAGGCTTTTCAGGCCTCAGCTCGGGAATGAATAAGCCTGCGGATACGATCCGCGAAGAGCACATCTATTTTTTTTGGTTCGATGACCGCGGTAACTTCTCCCGGGCCCCAGAGGGGATGGATCATTACCTGGCCCGTACGATAGGTGCGGGACATGTCGTAAGGTTCACTTTGGACTGATTTAGAGCGGGATCCGGTGAGCTTGGTACCACTCGAAAAAGAGCTGCGGGTGCCACATTTCGGGCAAGTGACGCGTGAGACCAAACCGCGCTTGGTAACAGAAGCCACCACATGGCCGCGCTCTTCGCCGCATACCGCACATAATTTCTCTACGCGATCCCCAATCGCGTAAGTCGGTTTCTCCATAAGCCCCCTTTTAAAAATTGATGAGTAGAACTCGTAACCAATGCCTGTGCATTGCCAATGTGTGCGGTCGTCGCGGTCACTACCCAAGTTTCCGCCACTGTCGCCGCGGTGGCCGGTAGGCGAGGTAATCAGCTCTGATGCCTGGAGACGGAATAAACGGCAGTAATAATGCCACGATATAAGTTAGGCTTGCAAGTTTTCACCCGCGCTCTAGTTAACACTTCGACACTTTTTACCATACAGCCTAAACGCTTTAGACATAGCTCTTAACGCGCTTACACAACTATTACAAACGAAGTGGTCCTAACTTGCTAGGATGTTGGCTGCGGTTTGCAGCGAACTAATTGAGACCGAACTTCTGAGGGTGGAGTCAGTTTTATGAGCACGACAATAAGCACAATCAGCAAAACGGATAACCGGATACATAATCATCAACAGCAGGCGAACATCAACTGGATAACTGCAAGCTTCATGGTTATCTTTCACCTGGGAGCAATAGCCGCGCTTTTCATGTTTAGCTGGCCTGCATTAGTAGCGACGCTCGTTTTATGGTGGGTATCCGGGAGCCTGGGCATCGGCATGGGCTTTCACCGACTACTTACACATCGCGGCTTTAAGACGCCAAAAGCTGTCGAATACTTTTTGACCTTCTGTGGGGCGCTTGCCCTCGAAGGTGGGGCGATCAACTGGGTTGTCACGCATCGAATTCACCACGCCCACACTGACGTTTCAGGAGATCCCCACACACCGCGCGATGGACGTTGGTGGTCACACATGGGATGGATTCTGCGCGGCACCGCGCAACAGCACGAAAAGAGCGTGATGCAACGCTACGCGCCCGACCTGATAAAAGATTCCGTCCATGTCTGGATGAATAACCTTTATTTTGTGCCCTTAATTCTCTCCGGCATTGTTTTGCTGGCTCTGGGTGGCTGGTCGGCATTGTTTTGGGGTGTCTTCCTGAGAGTTACGGTGGGTCTGCATTTCACCTGGCTGGTAAATTCTGCGACTCATCTTTGGGGCACCAAACGCTTTGCCACAAATGACGATTCAACTAATAGCTGGTGGGTAGCGCTGCTTTCTTTTGGCGAAGGCTGGCACAATAATCATCACGCGCACCCCCGCGCCGCCAAGCATGGCTTAACCTGGTATGAAATCGATATCAACTGGTATGGCATTCGAGCATTGCAGTTACTTGGCCTCGCAAAAGGAATCAGGCTCATTAGCAAGGAACAGATAGCCGCGGCCAGGAATGGCGCTGTTGGAGAACTTAAAAAGGCAGCGTAGACGGCAATAAAGCAGATGGCACGTTGGCAGTGGGCAGAACATGATCTGCTCACTGCCTTTATCATTTCCTTTTCCTCCTGCGCCTGCCGGCACCTTCCTCCAATTCTGCCCACAGCTTACTGCTTTCCGCTCTCTGGCCTTACAATGGGACCATGGCTGGGAGAGGACGGCGCAAATCAATCGCCTTTTTCATAACATTGGGCGCTTGTCTGGTGGCGCTGGCGATTGCTCTCAATGTGGGCTGGATTCTGCTCAACTGGCGGCAAGTAGCACTCCTGGTCCTTGGCATTATCTTCTTCACGATGATCATTGTGGGCCTGGTCCTTAACACTATCTTCCTGATACGGGAGATCAGACGCAATGAGCAGCACGATGCCTTTATCAATGCCGTAACTCACGAACTCAAGACGCCCCTGGCCTCCATCCGCCTCTACCTGGAAACCCTAAAGACGCGGAAACTGGACGAGAAGCAGCGGGAAAACTTTTACGAGATCATGCTCGCCGATAGCGATCGACTCTTACACACTGTCGAGCAAGTCTTGCGGGCCGGACAAGCTGGACACAAACGCCGCCGCCTGAGTCCGATGATTATTGACTTGGGAGATATAGTGCGCGAGTGTATGGAGCTAACGCGGGTGCGATATAACCTAGCGCCGGAGTCACTAAGGTTTAACGAGTCGACAAACGGCGACCGCGCGCGCGTGGCTGGTGACGCAGACGAGTTAAGTGCCGCGGTTTCCAACCTGCTAGATAATGCCATCAAATACTCCGATAAAAATGTACATATCTCGGTTCAAGTGACGACACTTGGTGAGAAGCTCGTGGCGGTACGCATTACCGACCGTGGCATTGGCATCCCGCACGCGCAATTGAAACGGATCTTTAAACGTTTCTATCGCGCCCCCGGGAATTTCATGGCCCGCGTGAAAGGAACCGGTCTGGGCCTTTTCATCGTTCACTCGATCGTTAAGAGACATGGTGGCCGGGTTTTCGCAGAAAGCGCCGGGGTGGGCCAGGGCAGCACTTTTACGATTCAACTTCCGAAAGCATGACCTATGAGTAGCGTACTAGTGGTTGAGGATGAGCAACACCTGGCCGACGGGCTTCGCTTTAACTTGGAAGCCGAAGGTTACACCGTGGACACGGTCAGCAGCGGCGAGGCGGCACTCTCGCTCTTGCTGGAACGAGAGCAGCCCTTCGACGCTGTAGTGCTGGACGTGATGCTACCGGGTAAGGATGGCTTCACGGTGGCCTCGGAACTGCGTGCGTCGGGTCAGTTTGTTCCCGTGCTGATGCTCACGGCTCGCGGGCGTCCGGACGATGTGCTGCGCGGTTTTGAATCCGGAGCCGACGACTACCTTCCCAAACCATTTGAACTCTCCGTATTCATGGCCCGCCTCAAAGCGTTGCTGCGCCGGCGCGAGTGGTTTCAAAGGGACACCTTAACGGATCGGCCGGTGAGTGAACCTGTTAGAGACGAAGTTGGCGGTGCACGAGTTGAGGAGGTGTTTGCTCTTAACGGCAAAACTATTGACCTCGGAGCTTTGGAGCTGCGCACTCCCAGTCAAACCGTGCGGCTGACTCTGATGGAAGTTCAGTTATTGCGCTATTTGATACGTCACGAAGGTAAAGTGGTTTCACGTAAGGCGATTCTGGAGGATGTTTGGGGTGTGCACGAAGATACCGACACGCGGGCCATCGATAACTTCATCGTGCGCCTGCGAAAGTACCTCGAGGACGAGCCCTCCCGTCCCCGCCATGTGCTGACTGTCAGAGGTGTTGGCTACCGGTTCATGGCGGGATCAAGCCACTAAAACTTCACGCTCATCTAAGCAACCTTCCCTGGGCCTGTCCTGACTGATGACTACTTTCGTTATTAACGTGGGCGGACAGTAAGAAAGACACCGGCACCTCCACGATTGATCAGCAACAGCGCTGGCTTCGTCCCAGTCCGCTGGATTGCAGCCCTTAAATCCGCGACCGAGCGCACCTGTTGACGGTTCACTTCCTCGATTACATCGTTCTCTCGAATCCCCGCTTCGGCCGCCGAGCCTACAGGATCAACACCTGTAACCAGTAACCCTTGAGCCTCCCTTGATAAGTTTAGGCGCGCCGCGAGCGCCGGAGTGAGCGGCTCAAGGCGCAGTCCGAGTTTGCCAGGGTCGCTTTCACCGCTGGCACCATCGTCTTCCACTGCCCTACTTCTACCTCGCATTGTTTATCAATAACCACTTTCTCAATCTGACCGAACTCAGTTACGGAATTCAGAAGACGCTTGAAGATCCTTCGAAGCATGGCAAAGCCTAACTGCCCGCCGTGATAATTGTGGCCCGCACCCCCAGCAGGTCCGAAAAATCTTTGGTGTAGATTGC
>JACCSP010000345.1 GCA_013812905.1 Pyrinomonadaceae bacterium | reverse complement strand
GGTTCCTTCATCGTTAGCCTCATCCCTCTCTCCGCCAAACAGTATCTTAACAGGGGAGCTGATCTCACCCATTCCAGGTAGATTTCTTAATCGGGACAACGAGTCATTTCGCGTAGATTTCTAAAGGCGTCAATCACTCCATTGCCACGAGCGCTGTTTTTCGCGATAATCCGAACAGAGCTTTCATTTCAGGTTGAAGGAATCTGTCGATGCTGGCAGTGCTCGGCGCGCTCTTTGCCAATGGGATTATCACAGTCCTGAAGTTTATCGCGGCTGTAATCACTGGCTCGTCGGGCATGATGGCTGAAGCGCTGCATTCGTTTGCTGACACCACAAACCAGGTGTTTCTGCTTCTGGGTTTGCGGTTTTATAAGCGTCCGGCTTCGGGCAAACACCCATTCGGTTACGGGAAAGAGCGATTCTTCTGGTCGTTCATCGCAGCCATATTCATTTTCGGAGTGGGGGCGACTTATGCGATTTACGAAGGCGTCGTAAAGCTGAGACATCCGCATCCGCCGGAAAACTTGAAGTGGGCCTATTGGGTATTGGGCATTTCATTTGTGCTGGAAGCCGGTTCAATCTGCCTGGCAATTTATCAGGAGGTAAAAGAGGCGCACCACGAGGGTCTGAGGTTCTTTGCATATCTTCGCGAGTCGAAGGATCCAACAGCGAAGACTGTAATCTTCGAAGATTCGGCGGCCCTGCTCGGAATTGTGATTGCCGGGGTGGGAATTTATCTAACGGACCATCACACTGGTCCGGGTGACGGCGCCTACTGGGACGGACTGGCGTCGATTGTGATTGGCTTGGTTCTGGCTGTGGTGGCGTTTGTCCTAGCCCGATCGTCGCGGGGGCTGTTGCTGGGTGAGGCTGCAAATCCCAAGAATGTGGCTGCTATCAAGCAGGCGATTGAAAGTCATCCCAACGTTGTAAAGGTGGTGGAACTGCTGACGATGCACCTGGCTCCGAAACAGATTTTGATCAACGCGCATGTGAATCTGCGGAATGATCTGGTGACCGGCGACATAGTCCAGACAATTGAAGAGGTTGAGGATTTGATCAGGCGAGCAGAGCCAAAAGTGGAGATGATTTTTCTAGAAGCTGCGCGCCAGAGCGAGAGCAGCAAGCTCAACGTGGTGCCGGAGCATATCGGCTGATAGGGACAAGGATTCTCCTGCACCCGGCGGGTGTTCCCCAAGACCCGCTTCGTTTACGGTTTGGTGAAACTAAGTTGCCGCTTCTGAATCGCAAATCGCATGTCCAGAGTTTGAAATTAAGAGATGCTGTTACTACTGCCATACACGGAGTACCTCCGAAGGCTCGGTGAGCCGCGTAACATCGCGGATATCATCGTTGTTTTCTTGGTTGTGTATGCAGTTTTGAAACTCGTTCGTGGGACTCGCGCCGCTCCCATGGCCGCGGGAATCGGAGCATTCGCCCTCCTTTACTGGCTCGCCGCAAAACAGGAATTAGCGCCCCTTGAGTTCATCCTGCGAGGTGGTCTGCTCTACATCGGCGTAGCAATCATCGTCCTCTTCCAATCAGAAATCAGGCAGGCCCTCATCTCTTTTGGCAATCGGTTCCGCATGCCTTTCACCCGGCATTATCAGGGCCAGTTTGGCGAAGGTGTGTATGACGAGATCGTTCTCGCCGCGACGACGCTGGCTTCCACAAAGACTGGCGCCTTAATTGTGATCGAGCGCAAATTAGGATTGAGGAATGTAACCGAAGGCGGCGTCAAGCTGGATGCCGAACTGAGTTATGACTTGTTGGTTAGTATTTTTAATCCGGCTTCGCCACTTCACGACGGCGCCGTGGTGGTGCGACGCCATCGCATCGCTGCCGCTTCGTGCTTTCTGCCACTAACCTTGAACCCGCGTCTCTCGAGAGATCTTGGCACGCGGCACCGCGCGGCGATCGGCGTAACCGAAGATACTGACGCGGTCGCGGTGGTAGTCTCGGAAGAAACGGGACTGATCTCATTTATTCAGGGTGGTCACATAAAGCGTGGACTCGATGCCACCAAACTGCGCGCGGCGATCTTTCAAGCACTCGAGGTTGCGCCGAAACGGGAGAAGGAGAAAGAGCCGGAACAGCTCGAAACGGAAGCGGAAACGAAAGAAGTGGCGCCCATATGAGTTTAGATTTTTAATTCTTGATTTTTGATCCTCATTTGCTAAATCTGGGGATAAACCTCGCCCCAAATCGCAAATCGCAAATCGGCAATCGAAAATGGGAAATATCCTCAATGCCTTTTCAGGATGTTGATGAGACAGATGTAGTTGAGGTCCCGCGGCAGCCCACGGCGTTCGAGCGCGGAGCGCGCAGGATGTTCTTGCAAGACTGGAGCCTTAAGCTGTTGGCTCTGGCGATCACTCTGGCGCTTTGGTTGGCAGTCACCGGGCAAAATGAGCCCCTGACGATTCGCACCCCCGTCCAGCTGAATCTGATAAGGCCCAGTAATCTGGATATAAGTAATGATCCTCCGAAGACCGTGGAGGTTGTCCTGAATGGCAGCCGGGCGAATCTGCAAAGCCTCAGCCCCCTCGATCTGGTGGCCACCGTCGATGTCAGCGACCATGCCGCCGGCGAGAGGGTAATCAGGCTCTCGCTTGATCGGGTTACCATGCAGCTTCCCGAGGGTGTGAAAATCGAATCCTTCCAGCCAAGCACGATTCCCATTCGCCTGGAGCCGCGCATAGAACGCCAGGTCCCGGTTGACGTGAAAACGGATGGCACACCGGCAGACGGCTACGAGCTATATGGAATTAATCCGGCGCACGCAACTGTGAGAGTTCGCGGGCCGGCGAGCAGAATTGAAGCGCTGCAGAAGGCGCCGACTGAAACCATTTCTCTGTCTGGAAGAAATGAGAGCTTTACCGCGTCTCGAGTTGCGATAGACATTGCCGACCAGAAGCTTGAAGTACTGGATCCTTTAGTGGATCTCGCCATCGAGGTGGGAGAAAAGCGGTCCCAGAAGAGTTTCAGTGGCGTTGCCGTTCGATCCATCACCGGTGTTGAAGTCCGGCCGGCAACCGCGGAGGTTATTTTGAGAGGGCCGGCATCTGTGCTCTACGAGTTGCGTCCTGAAGATGTGAAGGTGGTGGTCGATATGTCAGCCACTGGTGGAAGTGTGGCCGGTTTGGAACTTCCACCTAGCGTTAAGGATCGGGTTAAGTTGCTAGCGGTCAGGCCTTCACAATTCTCCCTGATTAGGTAGTCCTACTCGAGATTTTCATGTCCACTTCGAGCAGAAAACTATTTGGCACTGATGGTGTGCGCGGTGAGGCGGGCCGCTTTCCCCTCGATGCTGAGACGCTCCGAACTGTGGGGAAATCGCTCGCCTTCCATCTCCGGCGAAGATTGGGCCGCATCCCAGTAATAATAGTCGGGCGGGATACGCGGGAATCGGGTGGGTGGTTAGAACAATCCTTAATCGAGGGTGCACTAGAAGCAGGCGCTGATTGCAAGTCGGCCGGAGTGATTACGACGCCCGGCGTTGCTTTCCTTGCGCGCACACTTCCGGCGGATGCGGGCGTGGTGATCAGTGCCTCCCACAATGACTACCAAGACAATGGCTTCAAGATATTTTCCCCCTCCGGGCGAAAGTTGGACGACGCCACGGAACGTCTTATCGAGGCCGACATCCTTGCGAGAACTGAAAAAAAAACGCCCGCCCCTGATGCCGAAATCCGCTCCCAAGGCGAAGACCTGGAATCTGTCTTACGATCTCGCTATCTGGAATTTCTTCAGCACGACATCGCTCGGGGACTATCCCTGAAAAATCAAACGTTAGTAGTCGACGCGGCAAACGGCGCCGCTTCCGCGCTTGCTCCTCATCTGTTCAAGCGGTTGGGTGCGAGCGTTGTGGCCATCAATAACCAGCCCGACGGTCGCAATATTAATCGTGATTGCGGGTCGCTCCACATTGAAGCACTCCAGCAGAAGGTAATCGCTACCGGTGCTGATATTGGTGTCGCGTTTGACGGCGACGCTGACCGATCTCTTTTTGTTGACGCCAAAGGCCGCTTTGTCGACGGCGACGCCACGATGTGGGTATTGGGAAAATACATGCATGGCCGCGGCCAGTTGAATGTTGGCCTGGTGGTCGCCACGGTAATGAGCAACATTGGTTTGGAAATCGCTTTGCGTTCCAAAGGCTTGCGATTAATGCGTACGGATGTGGGCGATAAGTATGTGCTAGAAGCACTGATGCGCACGGGAGCGAGCCTGGGAGGGGAACAGTCCGGTCACATCATTTTCCCGCACTTAAGTCTGGCCGGAGATGGTTTGATAACAACGCTTTGCCTGCTGCGGGCGGTGCGTGACGAAGGAATGCCGCTGCATGTTCTGACCGAAGGATTCCAACGCTATCCGCAGGTGCTGGTGAACGTAGAGGTCAGGGAAAAGCGACCCTTTGTAGAAGTGGAGCAAATCCAGAAACTGGTGCAGGAAACCGAATCTCAACTTGGCGACGGGGGCAGACTGCTATTGCGCTACTCAGGCACCGAACCGCTGGCTCGCGTGATGATTGAAGGTCCCAATCAGGCGATGATAGAAGCGTATGCAAGAAATCTTGCAGTAGTGATACAGCAAACACTTGGTGCAAAGCAGCATTGATCAATGCAAGTTCTACACTGCAACTACTGAAAATTCTTCACTCTTTTTGAAGCTTGCATTCGCTTGGGCCACTTCGCCGATCCACCGCCGCGACCAATTCCAAATAAAAATCAAAGAACCAGCAGTTTTAGAAATGATCTATTGCACGGCATAAGCGTTGCGATGTATATTGCGGGGCAAGAGAGACGGTTGGTGAATCCTCCGTCTCAAGTGGTTGCTGGGGTGAGGACAGTGACCACGAATATGGATGGGCGCGACGCACTCCCACGTATGTCGCGCCCATTCGCTTTTGGGCGAGCC
>JACCSP010000337.1 GCA_013812905.1 Pyrinomonadaceae bacterium | reverse complement strand
GTATTACGTAGTCCTCAATCTCCAGCGGCGCGACAATTCGCATGGTGCGCGCGCGCACGGTGCGGTAAAGCTCAGATAATGCTCCCGTGGGCGTCTTTGCCAGCTTTTGAGTTGTTGAAACCATTTGTTCTACCTAACCGTGATTGAGCACGCGCCTCGCTCCAATACACGTCCTATAACCTCGGCTTGCGAGTAGTTCTCACGCAAACGCGCAAGCAGGTTTGCCGCGCGCTCAGGATGAATTGAAATCAGCATGCCTCCTGCCGTCTGCGGATCAAAAAGCAGACTGCGAGTTTCTTTGCCAACCGAATCGCCAACTGCAATGTCCTTTCCGACATATTCTCGGTTCGTCTTGTCACCACTAGTTAGCATTCCCTGGGCTGCTAACTCAAGCGCGCCTTCCAGCAAAGGCACCGCCCCTGAATCCAACTCAATCGTTACCTGGCTGGACTTTGCCATCTCCCAAGCGTGGCCAAGCAGGGCAAAGCCGGTGACATCAGTTGCGCCCCTGACACCAAATTCGCGCATCGCCTCCGCGGCATACCGGCCTGGGCTCAACATCGTCTTGACGGATTTCGATGCCACTCCCTCATTTGTCTTCCCCCATTTTATACCCGTGGAAATAACTCCAGTGCCTATTGGTTTCGTCAATATGATCACATCGCCGGCGCGCGCGCCGGAATTGGTGGCTATCTTGTTCGGATCGATTACGCCCGTTACTGAATAACCGAACATGATCTGCTCATTGTCTACGCTGTGCCCGCCGATTAAGGTAACGCCGTATTTGTTCAGAGTCTCCAGGCCGCCGCGCATGATCTCACCGAGTATTGTCGTATCGACGCCTTTCTTCGGGAAACAGGTGATAGCCATTGCCGTCAACGGCGTGCCGGCCATTGCCCAGACGTCGTTAATCGAATTAAGGGCTGCGATTTGTCCGTAGACCCGAGGATCGTCAACGATGGGTGTAAAAAAATCCAGTGTCTGGACAATTGCCAGGTCGTCACGAAGACGGTATACACCGGCGTCGTCGGCGGTATCGAAACCGACAATCAGGTTTTTGTCAAAAGGCTGTTTTGGTAGCCCGCTCAAAACCTGAGCGAGTATGCTAGGGCTTAGCTTAGCCGCTCAACCGGAGCACGAAACCATCTCGGTTAATCGCATTGAAAAACTCCTTTCATCGTATTTAATTCAGGAACTTAAGTGGTAATGTTTATACCACCAATCCTCGCGAGTTAGCATCACGGGTGGAGCCAGAGCAGAATGAGCCGCAGATTTGCGGGGATGAACGCGGACTAGTCATGTCAAATAGGTTAAATGAGTTCTAGCTAATCACGGCTTTTAGACTCGCGTTACCCGCGTTAATCCGCGGCTAAGTTATGAACAAGATTCGCATCGGACCCGCTGGCTGGTCATACAACGACTGGAAAGGTGTCGTTTATCCTGAGAACCCTGGTTCGAAGTTCGATCCGCTCACCTTCCTCGCCAAGTTCTTCGACACAATCGAGATTAACAGCAGCTTTTACCGTCCTCCCGCGGTCACGAGCGCAAAGGCCTGGGCAAGACGTGTTACTGGCAATCCTGGTTTCAGGTTCACAGCAAAACTGCACCGTGTGTTTACACACGAGCGCGGGAAAGCGACCACTGACGACGAGAAAACCTTCCGCGAAGGGATCGATCCGCTAGCTGAGTCAGGGAAGTTGGGTGCTTTATTGCTGCAGTTTCCCTGGTCGTTCAAGAACACGGATGAGGAGCGGGCATACTTAATCAAGCTTATCGATCGATTCAACGATTATCCGCTGGTAATCGAGGTCCGACATGCTTCCTGGAATAATCCGGCCACCTACGAAGAGCTTGAAAAACGGGAGGTAGGCATTTGCAACATCGACCAACCGATTTTTAAGAAGTCAATTAGACCATCGGCTCTGACTACTTCGCCCCTCGGTTATGTTCGGCTGCATGGCCGGAACTATCAGAATTGGTTTAGGGAGGAGGCTGTTAGAGACGAACGCTATAATTACCTCTACTCCGTGGACGAGCTCCAGCCCTGGATTGTGAGAGTTAAAGAGATCGCAAAGCAGTCTAAAGAGACTTACGTAATTACCAACAATCACTTCCTGGGGAAAGCCGTGGTAAATGCGCTGGAAATCAAATCGACACTGGAGGAACGACTAGTTCCCGCTCCGCTTCCTTTGTTCGAAAAGTATCCCCAGCTAGCTGATTCCGCCACGCCCGAAAAGGCTTCGCCCGATTCCAGCGAACCAACGCTGTTCAGTTAGGAGCAGCCACTCACGCACAGAACCATTTGCGGTAGCCAATGGATCCACCACTCACCCCTAGTAGCAGCACTCAACTGCGTAGACTCAACATAGGCTG
>JACCSP010000335.1 GCA_013812905.1 Pyrinomonadaceae bacterium | reverse complement strand
CGATTTGCTTTGACAACCTCAGGCTTCCGCTCTTATAGTCCGCTAAACGTTTCAGGCCCAGTAGCAGTTTAAGATTCATGCGGCATTCTCTTTTCTAAAGAGTTTGGAGGCAATCTCTCATGACGAGCCCGGCGCCGGAAAATGTGCTCGGAGAGTGGCACGAGACGGTCTTGCGCGTGCGCTACTCCGAAACCGATAAAATGGGCATCGTCTATTATGCCAATTACCTTGTCTGGTTTGAAATTGGTCGGACTGAATATTGCCGCGCGCGCGGGTTCTCTTATCGCGACATGGAAACGAATGACGATGCGTTTTTGGTAGTTGCCGAGAGCTATTGCCGCTATAAAGCGCCCGCCTATTACGACGACGAAATCTTGATTCGCACCCGCGTTACTGAACTTCGCCGGCGCTCGCTGCGATTTGGCTACGAAATCGTTCGGGCCACCAATGCCCAAATCATTTCAGAAGGCGAAACTGGGCACGTCGTCACTGATGGATCGGGGCGGGTACGCTCATTTCCTGACGGCTACGCTCAACGTTTACTGGCTCCGCCGATTCTCAAGACAGCCGGCGAGAAAGTCCCTTCCCAAACCGCTCCCGAGTGAGAGTGGGCAGTGCACTTGGAGAAGGGGCGAAGGGGTGAAAGTGAGACGGGGCGAAAAGAAACAACTAACGCTCTTAGCACAGCGGTAAGAGTTACAAGACCTCACATCGGTACATGAGCCTCATCCTCATATCACAAATTTCAAGTTACAAAGAGCTTCGCGTATATCAAGCAATGAAAGCTGCAATGAGCATTTTCGAATTAAGCAAATGCTTCCCAATAGAAGAGCGATACTCCGACCAAATACGACGCGCCTCTCGTTCAGTTTGTTCCGATATCGGCGAGGCTTGGAGAAAGCGCCGCTACAGCGCTTACCTCCCGCATCTCCGTCTCCCTTCACTGCTCATGCGCGAGATTAAGCCGCTCGATGCTGCGCGCTTTTCCGTTTGTTTCATCAATGTCGATCACAGCCGCGCAAATGCGCACCTGGCCAGTCGAGTGTTCAGCCCTGCGTGCGATTACCGAAGTGAAGCGGGCAATAACGTCTGTTTTGTTCATGCCAATCACTCCGTCATAACTACCAGTCATACCAATGTCAGTCAGGTAAGCCGTTCCTTTAGGTAGGATTCTCTCGTCTGCGGTTTGCACGTGAGTGTGTGTCCCCACGACTGTCGAAACGCGGCCGTCCAGATACCATCCCATTGCGACCTTTTCGGAAGTCGCTTCCGCATGCATGTCCACCAGCCGCACCTTGATTTCTGAAGACAGCGAACTCACCAGGCCCTCCACGATCCGGAAGGGGTCGTCTGAAGGCGGCATAAACACGCGCCCCATTAGATTAATCACCGCCACCTTGGCACCGCGTATTTTCCCCTGCCAGATCCCACTCCCAGGCGTTCCGGGCGGGTAGTTGGCGGGCCGCAGCAACCGGGGCTGCTTGCCGATGTACTCGATAGCTTCCTTCTTATCAAAAATGTGATTGCCGGAAGTCATCACGTCGATGCCGGCAGCAAAGAGTTGCTCAGCCAACGAAGGAGTAATCGAAAAACCGCCTGCTACATTTTCGGCATTCATCAGGGCAAGATCGATTGCATACTGCTCGCGCATATCCTGTATACGCTCGAGCACCGCAATGCGCCCGGGCTTGGCCACCACATCACCAATCATTAGTACTCTCATAGAGACGGCGTAAATAGTGAATCGTGAACAGAAAAAGGTCGTAAATCAAACTCGTCAACCGTGGAATAGAATTAATTTCTATTTACGATTCACGAGTTACGATTTACGACCATTTGGCGGGAGGGAGATCCGCGGAGTCGTTCCGAAGCCGAAATTGAACCTGCATGTACAGGTGGGTGACCTATGTCTGCCGCAGCCTCTGGCAATTCTTAACGATGAAGAACTGCACTGGCTGACGCGGCTTCGGTCTCCCTATTTAACGGCGTTGGCTCAATCATCGTAACTCGGTGACGGGCCCCGCAGAAAGTTTCCCTCCGCCACTGCCGATACTAGCATAGGCGCGGAGCGGCGGGAAAGAGCAAATTATCGCGGCTCGCTTGCAACGGTCGGCGCCTAGATCATTTCCAGTTTCCAGTTCTCATAATCTCTCATTTCTCCCTTACCATTTTCCAGGGCGCCCAAGCGGTGTCGAGCGACGAAGGTTAAGGTCCTGCTCAAGAGAGCTGCGAACAAACCTAAATGGGAATGGAAATCACAATTTCCCAAAACTTTTCACTTAGTCGCTATCTCATGTCGGGAGGTTAAGTCGGTGAATTCTCTTTCGATTGACTTCTGAGTTTGCTCTAGACGCATAGCGAAGGCGTGAGTTTGCTACCCGACGTTCAGCAAATGACCAATGAGAAATGGAAAATGAAGGGGGTCGAAGGTAGTAAGAGAGACTAACCCAGCGACAGTCTTCCCGCCCCGCTTTGCCCTTGCTCCACATTGCTTCGGACTTTCAACAGCCGATCGAGCATTTCAGCGCACTCGGCGCTGCGCGTGGCAAGTTGGGCGTCCGCCTGCTCGTGAAAATGTTTAAGGCGATGAAGTTCGTCAGCGACGTGCAGCGCGGCGAGAATCGCAACCTTGAGAGAATCCACGGTCAAGGTTCCTGAGGAAATTTCGCGCATGCGGCTATCTACGAATTCGGCAAGCTGGATGATGTACTCCGTGTCGCCATCGGAGCGAATGTTGTAAGTCTGATTATAAATCTCGACTTTGATCGTGGGAGCCGTGGTGGTGGTGTTCATGCTGCTTTTGTCGAGCGTTTGGCCAATTCCGGCGGTCATCTCAGTTCCTCCGCGAGTTCGGGATCCAGAGCCGCAACCGCGTCCAGCATTGCCTCCACCTTCATGCGTATCATGTCGCGTTCGGCTAATAGCTGTTCGACCTGCTTTTCAAGCCGTTCGGTTTCCCTAGGCACTCCCATTCCGCGACGCGCGAGCGAGAGCTCCTTTTCCAGACTTTCCTTCTCTTGGCGAAGGGTTTTGGTGAGCTCGATGGTGCGATAGATCTTGTCTTCAAGGTGCGAGAACTTTTCCAATCCAGATAAACCGATCATCAGTATCCCCCAAGCCCACCTAGCTCAAGCAGGTCTGATTATGCGGCTTCGCGCTGGCAAGCGCAAGACTGATTCAGCCGTAGCAGACGATTTATTTCTTCAGTGCAGTTGCGCGCTATACTGGCGGAGCAAGGAATCAATCAAGCCGCGATGGCGATCCTCAATTTCCTCGTTAAGTAAGGTTCGCTCATCCGAGCGATATTCGATTCTCAGAGTTATCGCTCGCCTGTCTTCCGGTATGTTCGCTCCTTCGTAGGTCCCCACAAGTTGGGCGCCGCGGCAATCATCAACCTGCCGTCCTTCTATGGTATGCAGCAGTTCCCCCAGAGTGATTTGGCGATCAACCAGAATAGTGAGATCGCGTACTACGGATGGATAACGAGGCAAAGGTTTGTATTGGACCGGAAGCTCTTCAACATCGAGCAGCCTACTGAGATCAAGCTCAGCGACATAAACCAGCTGGCGAAGTTTATAAGCATCAGATATCCGCTCCCCGAGTGTGCCCAGCGAGCCGAGGGGTGTGCCATCAGCCAACAAGATCCTTGCCGACTGACCCTCACGTAAGTGTTTCACATGAGCTTTTGTGAACCGCAAGGACGCACGGTTCATAGCGGCGACGGCCGCTTCGAGAGACCCTTTAAGGTCATAAAAATCCGTTTCTCGAGGCGCTTGTGCTCGGTTCGCTTCAAGGGCCCCACCAGTGGCAATTAAGGCCAGTGCCTCGCGTTCCTTTGGCAGCTCACCAGAGTCCGATTCTGCAAAAATCCGCCCAGTTTCAAACAAACGTACGCTGCGTATGCCGTGATTAAGATTATGCCGGAGGGAATTTAGTAGGCCCGGAATCAGGGTAGGACGCATCCGCCCCTGGTGTTCAATAATCGGATTCTTAAGCGTAACAAAAGCGTGCTCAGGATCCTGAGCATGGAATTCCGGAATCAACTCAAGTTGATTGTCAGGCGCAAGTTCGATAAAGCTAAAGTTGATGGCCTCATCAAGGCCCAGGGCTTGGAGCGTTCGGCGCAACTTACGGATTTTAAGCTCCTTCGGTTGATGCTCCCCTGACTGGTTTGATGGGGGTAGTTCGGAGCCGATCTTGTCGTATCCGAAGTGCCTGGCAATTTCCTCCACCAGGTCCTCTTCGCGCTCGATATCAATCCGCCAACTAGGTGGCACACATTTCCAGACCGCTGACGACTCTTCGGTGTGAGCAATGCCGAGGCCGGTGAGAATACGCTTCATTTCGGTTTCGGCAACGCGTAGCGAGGTCAGGCTGTCAACTCGACAAGGACGAAACGAGATGCTCCGCGCCGGCAAAGGGCTTGGGTAAACATCGATTGCGTCCTCGGTCGCAACGCCGCCGGCGATCTCGCAGATTAGCTCGACACATCTGTTTTGAGCGCGCAAGACGTTCTCGCAATCCGCGCCGCGCTCGAACCTCCGCGATGCCTCTGTATCCATGCCCAGCTTTCTTGCAGTCTGACGCACCGAGTCTGGATTAAAGTAGGCGCTTTCGATCAACACTTCCGTAGTCTGAATGGAGATTTCGGAGTCCTCGCCCCCCATTATTCCAGCCAGTGCAACCGGCCGTTCGGCATCCGCAATCACCAGCATGTTGGCGCCGAGGGTGCGCTCCACACCGTCAAGCGTCTTTAACTTTTCACCTGCGGTTGCTCGTCTGACGACGATTCTTTGTCCGCCGAGCTTGGCGAGGTCAAACGCGTGAAGCGGCTGCCCTAGTTCATGCAGCACGTAATTTGTGATGTCGGCGACATTGTTGATAGGTCTCTGTCCAATCTCTTCCAGGCGTTTTGCCAACCAGGCTGGCGATGGGGAGATTCTTACACCGCGAACTAGCCGGGCGGCGTATCGCGGGCAGAGATCGGGATCACGGATTTCCACTGATGTCAGGTCGGTGGACCGGCCTTCAGACCGGGCCGGTTTTCCGGATGGCGGGCGAAGCTTTCCCGACACTACGACCGCCACTTCGCGAGCAATCCCCACATGGGACAGACAATCAGGACGGTTGGAAGGGATTTCGACATCAAGAACAGCATCGCTCTCTTTCTCTTCTACGGCGTCGATCGCCAGGCCGACCATGGTCAATCGTTCCCGCAACTCCAGGGGAGAAAGGATCGTGCCAGTCAGTTCGCGCAGCCAGTTATAACTGATGAGCATAAATGCGGTAAATGGTAAATAGTGAATAGTAAATGGTGAATCAACAAATCTTTCTATTCACCGTTTACCATCGACCATTTTACCCGCTAATCAAACTGTTCCAGGAAGCGTACGTCGTTTTCGAACAACAAGCGGATGTCGTCGAGTTCGTACATGAGTCCAACCATGCGGTCGATGCCAAAGCCAAAAGCGAAGCCGGAAAACTCATCAAAATCTACCCCGGCGGCGCGAAGTACGTGCGGATGGACCATGCCCGATCCACCCAACTCAATCCAGCCGGAATTCTTGCAGATACGACACCCCGACCCGCCGCACTTAAAACAACTAAAATCAAACTCCGCGCTTGGCTCGGTAAACGGAAAGTACGAGGGGCGGAAACGCGTAACCGTCCGGGATCCAAACATGCGCCGCAGGAGCTCGGCCACAGTACCTTTCAGGTGTGCCATGGTAATGCCACGATCGACGCACAGTCCTTCCACCTGAAAGAACATCGGATTGTGCGTTGGGTCCGGAGTGTCACGGCGGAAAACACGGCCCGGCGCAATCATCCTCACCGGCGCTCCTCGTCGCTGCATTGCGTGAATTTGTACAGTCGAGGTTTGGGACCGCAGAGCAAGCCCGTTCGTCGTGTAGAACGTGTCCTGGGAGGCCCGCGCAGGATGGTTCTGCGGAATATTCAGAGCGTCGAAGTTATAGAAGTCGGTTTCAATCTCGCGATCATCCTCTATCGCGTAGCCCAGGGCCACGAAGATATCTTCAAGGCGTTCGCGCAGGAGAGTGATTGGATGGAGATGTCCGCTCCGCGGCCGTCGACCCGGCAGACTCACATCAATGCTTTCGCGTTGAATGCGGGCCGACTGAATGTGAGACTTCAGTTTTGTTTCCGCCTGCTCAATAGCGGATATGATTTCAGCTTCCCGTCTTTGCACCAGTTGGCCAAAGGCAGCGCGTCCTTCCGGCGCAACCCGGCCAATGCTTTTCTTGCAGATGGCAAGGGCGCTCTTCTTGCCCAAATGTCGTGTGCGCAGCTGGGCCAGAGCATGCTGCTCGGATTCCGCCCAGTCCAGAGTGAGCCCTTGCACGGCTGCCGAGGGATCAGTAAAGCGGGCAAAGCGTTCGAACTCATGCTCGAACGCTTTGCTTGCAGCTTCAACCTGGGTAGTTGGATCTTCCTGGCTTTGACTTTCGGCCATCAGCAAATGAGTGCACTGCTTTAGGCAGCGGCTTTTTGTCGCTGTTTACCGTCCAGGGCGTTCTTCGCCTGCATGGCGACTTCCGTAAAAGCGTCCGGAGTGTTGGCGGCCAGATCGGCAAGCACCTTGCGGTCCAGCTCGACACCAGCGAGTTTCAGACCGTGCATCAACTGTGAATAATTCAGCCCGTTAAGACGCGCCGCGGCGCCAATTCGCACAATCCAGAGACTACGAAAATCACGCTTCTTCAGCTTTCTTCCGGTATACGCGAAATTTAATCCACGCTCGACCGACTCTTTCGCCGAACGGTAAAGCTTTGATTTGGTGCCGCGATAACCCTTCGCGAGCTTCAATATTTTTTTGCGCTTTTCCAGGCGCTTATTTCCACGTTTTGCTCGAGGCATACTTCAATCCCCCTTCTATTGCAAGAGATGCGGAGACGCCGTTCCCCCGAGACACGGGGAATAGCGAACTAAGCACTGTCGCAGTCTCCCCGCCTCGCCCGTTCTCCGTCTCTTCGTGTCGCTCGCTCTCCATTCCTCTGCCTTCATTCTTTATCCTCGTACTAATCCCGGCCGTAAGGCAGCATAGATTCCACGCGCTCTTGATCAGACTTCGACACCAACGCGTCAATATCCAGCAGGCGCTTCCGCTTATTAGTCTTTTTCGTCAGGATGTGGCGAGCATGTGAATGACCGCGCTTAATCTTCCCCGTAGCGGTAATTCGGAAGCGCTTGGCCGCACCCTTGTGTGTTTTTAGTTTTGGCATAATTAAACCGTTCCCCATTTTCAATTGCCGATTTTCATTACCCACTGCCCAGCAATAAAACAGAATTGGCGACTGCTTGTTTACTGCCCACTGTCTTCCGTTGGGTTGTCACCCTCTGGCAATGGCTTTGGCTTGCCGACTTCGGGCAACTGTCTGCTGCCTTCGCCCACGACGGGTCGTTCTGGCTTGGCCGTACCCTTGTGTCGCTTAGGACCGAAGATGATGAACATCTGGTTGCCTTCCATGCGCGGCCTGGCTTCTACTTCACCGAGGTCTTGGAGATCGCCCTCCAGTTTGGCAAGTATGCGTGAGCCGAGTTCACGATGCGTCATCTCGCGGCCCCGGAACCAGATCGTGGCTTTCACCTTGTCACCTTCTTGCAACCACTCTCGGGCGTGCTTCATGCGGTAGTCATAATCGTGATCATCTGTGCCGGGCCGAAACTTAACTTCCTTGACTACAATCGTCACCTGCTTCTTCTTCGCCTCGTTTGCCTTCTTCTTGGCCTCATATTGATACTTTCCAAAGTCAATAATACGGCAAACTGGCGGATCGGCAGTGGGGGCAACTTCAACCAAGTCCAATCCTTTTTCCTTCGCCGCGCGGATGGCGTCGCGCACGTCCATTACCCCGAGTTGTTCACCTTCATCACCGATAACGCGCACCTGCGGAACCCGGATTCGTTCATTGATACGCGCGATCGGTAAGCGACGATTGTCAGGTCGCTGTCCACGACCTCGAAAGCCTGTAGCTATACTTCACCTCCTCGATAAAAAGTTTCGAGTCTGGGTTCGGAGTTTCGAGTAGCTGACTGGCTAACTCGAAACTCGAAACCCGAAACTCGAAACTAACTATTTACCAGCGCCCGCTCTGCGACAAGCCTACGGGCCATCTCACTGAACTCCGCTAGCGACATCACACCGATGTCTCCCTTTAAACGTTCGCGAACCGCCACCTGGTTCTGCTCCGTTTCTCGATCACCGAGCACCAGCATGAACGGAACCTTCTGCATTTGTGCGTTGCGAATCTTTGCTCCAATCTTTTCGCTGCGCAGGTTTGACTCCACACGAAAACCATTAGCGCGCAACTCGTTTTCGACTCGCTCGGCATACTCATTGATGCGATCCGTGATGGGCAGGACCGCCACCTGCACCGGCGCCAGCCACAACGGAAATGCCCCGGCATAGTGCTCGATAAGCACGCCAAAGAAGCGCTCCATAGATCCAAACAAAGCGCGATGGATCATGATTGGACGATGGGCTTTATTGTCCTCTCCGATGTACTCGAGCTCGAAACGCTGCGGTAAATTAAAATCCCACTGAACCGTTCCCAGTTGCCATAAACGGCCGATCGCATCTTCGATCTTGAAATCTATCTTCGGTCCGTAGAAGGCCGCCTCGCCTTCAATGCGTTCATACTTGATGTCGCGGCCTTCAAGTCCGTCGGCGAGCGCCGCCTCGGCAGCGGCCCACTCTTCTTCCGCACCCAGCCACTTCTTACCGGTGTCTTTGCCCTTTACCGACAACTCAAACTTTATTTTGTTGAAACCAAACGTCTTCAGCACCTGGTACGCAAAATCGACGCAGTCGTCTATTTCCTTACGGACTTGTTCGGGCGTGCAGAAGATATGAGCATCATCAACGGTGAATCCACGAACGCGCATCAGGCCGTGCAGCGTGCCTGATAGTTCGGCACGGTACACCGTGCCCATCTCCCCATATCGGTGAGGCAGGTCACGATAAGAGCGCTGTTGCGATTTATAGATGGCGATGTGCATCGGACAGTTCATCGGCTTGAGTCGGAACTCCGCGTCCTCGATCGTGGTGGGAGCAAACATTGAGTCAGAGTAATTCTCTTCGTGCCCACTTATCTGCCACAGCTCTCGCTTTGCAATGTGGGGCGTATAGACCAGACTGTAGTTGCGCTTGATCATCTCCTCGCGAAGGTAGTCTTCCATTTGCTGGCGAATGACTCCGCCTTTCGGATGCCAGAAGATCAGACCCTGACCGTACTGCTCTTGAATTGAGAAGAGATCAAGCTCGCGCCCCAGGCGGCGGTGATCTCGCTTCTCAGCTTCTTCCCGCTGTTTGAGCCAGGCTTCCAACTCGGCCGGGGTAAAGAATGCCGTTCCGTAGATGCGCTGCATCTGCGGCTGTGTGGCATCGCCCATCCAGTAGGCGCCGGCAAGCGACAGCAGCTTGAACGCACGCAGCTTGTTAGTATTTGGCACATGCGGTCCCAGACAAAAGTCGATGAAAGGAGAACCGTCGATGTAATAGACACTGACTGTGTCGCTGCCCTTGTCAGCAATTAAGGCACACTTCAAGGGTTCATCACGCTCCTGAAAAATACGAATGGCATTACTCTTCGAAATCTCATCGCGGCGATACTGCAGATTTCGTTTGGCAATATCGCGCATCCTCTTCTCAATGACCGGCAGATCAGCCTCTATCAAAGTTCGCGGGGCGATCAGATCGTAAAAGAAACCGTAGCGTGGGTCGTCCAGCAGTGCCGGCCCGATCCCGAGCTTCGTCCCGGGGAAAAGATCCAGGACGGCGGCTGCAAGCAGGTGCGCCGTGGAGTGGCGCAGCACGTCCAGGCCCTCCCTGGTTTCCGGCAGGACCGGCTCGATCTGAATGGCTTCGCCGTTCTGAGCGTGGAGCGTGAAAGCGAGATCGACCTCACGGCCGTTTACCCGTGCCGCAAGCGCCTGCTTGGCCACGTCGCGGTCGAGACCTTTAAGCGCCTCCCCCACCGTCACCGGACCGGGAATCTGCGCTCCCGCGCCGTCCTTCAATTTTACGTTAATCTCGCCCATGACTAGGGTAGTCGAAATCGGTAAATGGGGAATAGAAAAATCTAGAGCACCGCGGAGGTTCTCATTCCGGAGCCCTGGCAGGACGCGAAGAGCATCGCCTCCTATCCGTTCACGATTTACGATTCACGATTTACGAACTTCCAGATCGGTTCCGATAGGAGCGCCTTCGTCGCATGGCTGCCCTCAGTGGCGGCCTGCCGCTCAAACTGTAAACAATCGAGTAAACGTTCGATTCATGACGAAGGTCTTCCGGAGCGTCCTATCAAAAATTGAAACTTGGCAGGCAGAGGACAAAGCCGCGATTACCCGCCCTACACTACTTGCCAAACGTCACCTAAAGCCCTAATGGTTCCTGAAGTCTCAAAACCTAACCGAAGCTGCCGGATATGTCAATTCCGCCGACATTACTGACTCCTACTTACCGGGTCAAGCTCTTCGCTGGGTTTCATGGATGATAGAAAGCGCTTTGGGTTTTGCTGGTTTTTCGTGGGATTTCGTGGTTCGCACTCGGGCGGAGAAAAGTCGATCCACGAAGGTGCAGCGAGTTTAAAGAATTGACAAACTACTGACAGGACGAAAGAGAGGCCATCTAAAAGCAAATCGCCTCCACTTTGTTCACCTCTTGCGCGGTCGTCTTTATCGCCCGCGGTAGTAGTATCCGCCGCCGCCGAAGAGTAGAAGTAACACGACGATAATGATTATTATGGTAGTGGTGCTCATGGTGGCTACAACCTACCACTGATCCGCACAGCCGTCTATCTGGTTTAGGCAACCAGCCGTTCCGCTAGTCGACGACCGTCGGGTGAAAGAGCCAAGGCCGGCGTTGCTCCGGCCATGAACGCCTTCAAAGCCCGCAACATCGACACCTTGAAAACGCGCTCATCTAGTGGGCACAGCGCAATTAGGCAGCACCGCCAGCAGCCCAAACAAACAGTCGCCCATGCTTCTCCACGCCAGTCGCATCTTAGGCCCGCCGTTAGTGGGAAGTCGGCTATCATCGTGCGGCCTGATGACAATCCGCTCAACGCTTCCAGAGCAAAGTTGCATCTCTCGCCGATTGAATCTCTGCTCTGGAGTCTTCACCAGTCAATGCATCACGACCCGCTCAGGCGCGGGATTTGACCTGACTTGTTCGATTCAGACAGCTCAGGCGGGTTAGTTCCACATTCGATAATTATTCACTCTGAGTAAAAGTTCTCCTCAACTAAATGACTTTGGCCAACGCCGAGTAGATAATGTGTTGACTTAAATCCGCACAAGTTCCTCCCCTGACTCCTCGAAACCGAATTATTCCAATGCGGTAGAGGGTCATTTATGGTCCACTGCGGTTAATTCAGTTTGCGACGGAAGTTCTGCAGACGTTCAGTCAAACAGGCAATTGCTAGGGCTTTAGCGCATCCCACTTGAGCGATCACGATGGCATAGGCATTGCTGACCGATAGCTGACCGATAGCAGACAGTTCAAGGGGCGTAAATGAACTTAATCTCTCAAGGAGGAAGAACTAATGATGATGGATAAAGATGACGTGATTTCGACTGTGAACAACCTGGTAGAAACCTGTAAGGACGGTCAGAACGGTTTTCGGACTGCCGCCGAAGGAGTCAAGAACACAGAACTCACTGCGCTCTTCAATAACTACTCACAGCAACGCGGGCAATTCGCAATTGAACTGCAGAACGAGGTGCGGAAAGCCGGTGGAGACCCTGAAAAAACAGGAAGCACCGCGGCTGCCCTACATCGCGGTTGGATAAATATTAAGTCTGCAGTTACAGGCGAAGACGAAAGTGCCGTTATTTCTGAATGTGAGCGTGGCGAAGATTCTGCGATAAAAAGCTATAAGGAAGCTCTTAAGCAGGACCTTCCCTCTGATTTGCGAGCAATCGTTGAACGTCAATTTTCGCAGGTGAAAGAAGCACACGACCGTATCCGTTTGCTGGAAAAAGCTAACGCCCAAGCGAGCTAAATTACTCGCGTGGAGCGCGCTTGAAGTGAGACGGTAAGTCACGCTCAGGGTGCAGGCGTGGACTGGAACCCTGAAGCCCCCGACCAAACCCGCAGTCTTCGCGCCAGCCTTCAAGGCTTGCGCGAAGAGCTGTCGTGGCTATTAGGCGGTTACTGCCTTTACTCTGGTAATCCCACCTTCTTTACTTGTGAAAACTTCGCCGGACCAACGATTCAGAAACATTTCGTAATCATCTTGTGGCTCCGGGGCGCAGGTCATGAGAAAGGATCGGCTCATGCGCTGGTTTAGCTATGCCCCGTGCGTCGATTTGACTTCCGCAAATTCTCGGGGGAGTAGACGTGCCCTCCCTCCGTCGGCAGATCGGGAGATCTAACGCAGTGTCGGTGAAGGCTCGCGCAGCGAAGGATCAATCTGCACAAATCTAAGGTCAAGTCAGGATCACATCACCCGCCCGTTCTCGATTGATAAGGCGACCCAACAAAATATTTCACTTTTTTACTTTTCAGATCTCTCCGGTAATGACATCGATCCGGCCAACGCCCGCTTTATCGTGGATCCGGCCAACCGAATTAACCTTGCCGGACGCAATGCTCTGCGCTCGCCCGGGGTTCAACGTCTGGATACGAGCCTGGGTCGGTCATTCAAAATCCCATTCACGCCTTAGGAAACCGACAGATTTGAGATACGAGTCGAGTTCTTTAACGTACTCAATCACCCGAGCTTTAGCTACGATAACTTCTGTGCTAGCGGCGACGTCTTCAACTCTGATTTCGCCCAACCGCGCGAGAACCAGGGTACGAATCGAAGCGGCCGCATTCAGATTCGTTACAGCTTTTAGTGGTATTAGTTCAACTATAGCGTCAAAACTTTAAAGGGCGGCCCGCAAGGGTCGCCCTTACTTTTGTACTTTCCCTGCTCGTACCCCCACGGTAGTCGCCGCGACACTAACAAAACAATAATGGCAGCAGAGAGCGGCTTAGAGAGGGCACGCTCGGGTTGCCGCTATAATACGCATAAACCTACTGTCCTGTCTCTAAAGTGCTTGAAACAAGTAGTTGCCCGTTGGCGGCGACCGAAGCAGTTTAATCGGATCAAAACTGATGGCGAGACCTGGTCCACACTATTCATGAACTGCGGTGTTTTTCAGTAAGCCTGCGGCAGCAGGCGGCAGCATAAAGCCAGGGGCGTGAGCCCCAGGTCACTGCCAACAAAGAGTCCAACCCTGCGAAGGCAGGCGACAGCAGCGAACTAAATCCGCGCTCGCCTCAACGGGCTGATGTTCCATCTTCGCTGCTTTCCTAGGGCCGCCCCAGAAGGCTTTACGATAGGGGTAGGGAGATGCGATTGGTTTCGTTCCCCCTCCCTCCGAACCGGACAGGCGAATCTCTCGCATCCGGCTCTCCAGTTGGTGGTTCACCCAGTTAGGGATTGACGCTACTGGGCACGGGCAGCGACAAAAGAGAACAGCCCTTGCTCAGCAAAGAAGTTGTTTGGCCAGCGACGATGATCGGCGCCACGCCCCCGTCCGCGCCTGCGATTGCGGTGACGCAGG